>JAFIGB010000316.1 GCA_020831705.1 Candidatus Sumerlaeia bacterium
GGGAAAATCTTCCTCGACATGGGGGGCATGTTGGTGTGTTATCGTCTGTTTAGCAAGGAGTAGGTAACTGGCACACCATGGAGGCCCGAAATATGAAAACAGCGACCCTGAGCCGATCAATCATTGAAAAACTCCCCAAAACCGACCTGCACTGCCATCTTGATGGCTCATTGCGGGTGGAGACGATCCTCGACCTGGCAAAGTCCAGAAACGTGGAACTGCCCACGACGGATCCCCAGAAGCTCCGGGGAATCCTCGTGCAGGATAACGCCGCCAATCTGGTGGAATATCTCAAGGCATTCGATATAACGACCAGTGTCATGCAGGACTACGAGGCCCTTTACCGTGTGGCCTATGAATTGGTCGAGGACGCCGCGGCGGAAAATATCATCCATCTCGAAGTGCGTTACGCACCCATCCTCCACCAGCGCAAGGGCATGCGCCTCATTGAGATTGTCGACGCCGTTCTTGAGGGAATGCGCGACGCGGGGAAAAAGTTTGGAGTGAGCTGGGGCCTGATCATCTGCGGCATGCGCATGTCCGATCCCAAGTACACCCTTCAGATGGCGGAACTTTGTGTGATGTACAAGCACCGCGGCGTGGTGGCGTTTGACCTGGCCGGTGCGGAGCGGGATCACCCCGCCAGCGACCACAAGGAAGCCTTCGAGCTGATCCTGAAGAATAATGTGAATATCACCATCCACGCAGGGGAGGCGTACGGACCCGAGTCGATCCGTCAGGCCCTCCATGAATGCGGCGCACACCGTCTCGGCCATGCAGTGCGGCTCAAGGAGGACGGTGATCTGCTGAATTACTGCTGCGATCATCGTATTCCGCTGGAAATCAACCTCACCTCGAATGTCCAGACCGGTGCGATCGAGGATATTCGATTCCACCCCTTGCGGATGTATTACGATTTCGGGCTTCGCTGCTGCATTTGCACGGATAACCGTCTGATGAGTGGCACCACCGTGACCGATGAACTTTACAAGGCTCACACCATGCTCGGGTTTTCCCTCGAGGAATTGAAGGACCTGATCGTCTACAGCCTCAAATCATCCTTCCTCCATCACAAGGAGAAGGTGGAAATGATCCAATCGAGCCTCAAGAAGATGAAGGAAATACGCGCCAGCACCGATGACTCCGTGACTGGTGCGGCGGTTGCCGATATTCCCACCGAGCAGTTTACCGGCTCCCATGATCATCGATTCCGCAATAATCATGAGGAAGAGGATGCCCCGCAAAAAGAACAGCCGGCCGGGAAATCAAAATGAACCGTGTCGGAATCCATTGGCCCCGGTGGTAATAATTGTGTCCCATCCATGGCGGAGATGTATGAACAATGGATTGGACGCCTCGTGAACATTTTACTCCCCTGCCCAGTCCCCGTCGAGACGGGTATTTGGGCAGGGCACGGATTCTCGCAGCCGGATTTCTGACGACCGTATCAGCCATCTGGACCATCGCCTTCATGCAGGGCCTCGGTGGCGAGGACGTCGACCTGTTTCCGATCCTGCTCCTGTTCATCGTCGGCCTCCTCGTGTTATTCACCAAGATTTCCCTCGTGGCTGAACTGGCCCTGGCGTGGGTGGATCTCCGTCACGAACTGGAGAGTGCCCCCAACGGCAGGGAGATCACGATGCGCTTCCTCACCGGTATTGCGGGGCCGTTCGCAATCCTGGCCCTTGGGTTTCTGGGGAGGGATTCCACCGCGATCATTCTTGTGTGCATCGGTGCCGTCCTCATTGCGGAATTTTTCTTCAAGTTCGGCCCCTACGGTCGCTGGTGGAAGGGGGAAATTTACCTCCCGACCCTGAAGGCGCTTCTGCGGGGAAGGATTTCCGTCGCGGCCGATGAACTTGCCCATGCCGACGACCTGAGCGGAGCCAACATGGAGGCCAGTTACCTGGCTGTTGCCGGTATGGCGATCCGCATCAAGGAACCCAAGATCCTCAAGCAATTGCTCGAACAACTCGCGACCGTGCATCCCACGGATCCGAAGGAACGTCTTACCCATGAGCGGTTGATGGCGGTTCTCTGTGCAGACAGGGCACGGTTGGAGGACCCGGACAATGCAGGGGTCAGGGAAGCGGAGGCGTTGCGCCTGATCCCTATTGGCCATCCAAGAAGATTGCCCCTCGCCCTTTTCGTGGCCACCGAAGCGCTGGACAATGATGATGGGGAAAGCGCCATCAAGGCGTTGAGCCTCCTTCACAGTCGCGACATTCCCACCGCAGTTGGAAGAATCCTTGTGAATTGGTTGCTGTTGCAGGCCGCGGTGCAGGTTGGACAGAAGGAACTTGAAGCTGCCTGCCACAACGCCCTTCGCACCTTCAAGGTACGCCGTCTCGCGGGGGCACTGAGTATCAATGCGGATTCAGTCGGTGGTGACAGCTACGACCGTTGGCTTAAAAAAGCGAAAAGTTCACTGGAAAAATACACGCCGCCGGAAAGTGCCTAGCGCCGCTCCCCTGCCGCCAACTTTTTGGGGTGGGGCTGGAAGGGCACCTTCTTCAGCCACAACTTCAGGGCCTGCCAGTAAATCAGGGTTACGACCTGGCCTGTCATGAAGGGGAAGCGCGCGAGCATCCTGTATAGATTGGCGCGCGTCATTGGGCGGCGCTGAAGCGTCAGGGTGGCGTCAAAAACCCTGCCCTGTTCCTGGTGGTTTTCCATGTGAACGGCGAGCCTGCTGCCGGGATGACTGAACTTCCAATCATAATCCACATTCATTCCCATAAAGGGTGAAACGTGAAAGTCCTTCGGGAATTGAAAGCGAAAGCGTCCC
>JAFIGB010000317.1 GCA_020831705.1 Candidatus Sumerlaeia bacterium
ACATGGCGGAGGCCGCCGCCGCGGCCCGTACCGTCCCCTTCGATGCCGTCGTGTTCTCTGTACTCCTCGAGCAGGAGAAACAACTCGCCGCGCTGGAAAGGCGCCTTCATGAACTGGAAACCCGCGCGGGCGAGGATGGAGGGGGGCGCATCAGTTCCCGGTGTTTCTCAGGGCAGCCGGATTGAGGTTCACCTGCGCGGGATTCAAGTCAATGTTGGTCCTGCGCCTTCGTTTTTCCAGTTCGGCTGCCTGCTGAATCGCCATGGGATCCCCCGTGACCGTCCAGTCGTGGGCCTCGGTGATATAGACATTGCCGTCCGACGCGATGCAAAAAACCACCTTGTCGTCAGCCATGAAACCGGTTCCCAGAATGATTCTCTCGTCGGGAAAACTGAAGACGGTTTGTACCTCGCGCCCGCTTTCTGTTTCCCACAATTTGACCTGGCTGTCGTGGGCTGCCGTCAGCACCCGCTGGTTGTCCCGGGTGATGTCAATGTCGAGGATGTATTCCGAATGGCCACGGAGGACGGATACCAGCTCCCAGGTTTCGGTGTTCCAGACGTATACCCGTCCGTTGAGCCCTCCGGCGGCGAACAGGGTGCCATCGTGGCTGAAGGTGGCGGCAAAAATTCCCGGTTCCGAGGAGGCAACATGGTGGATCAGTGAACCGTCCACCGTGGACCATATATGTATGTCGCCATCACGGCGTGCTGTATAGACACGTTGGGATGTTGTGTCGAAACCAATAACGCCGATGAATCGGGCCGATCTCGTGGCTTCAACGGGGGAGGGTTGCCCAAGTTCAGCGACAAATTCCAGTGTTTGCCCATCGTATAGACGGAAATCCCCTTTCACGCTTATTGTAGCGAGGTGGCTTCCGGTGGGGGACCAGCGAGCGGCAAACAGAGCGCCCCCTTCCCAGTCCCTGATGACCTCGCCCGTCGTCTGGTTGATCAGTGTCGTCTCCAGCGAGGGGACGACAATATTGATCGCCCGGCTGCCATTTGGCTCGATGGCCCTGTAGTAGGAATCGACGGCAAGGGTGGAGCCACGGTGCTGGAAAAGGGTCCGGCCGTTGGTTTCCTTTTCATGAAAGACCCGGTCGAATTCCCGGCTCCACGCCCGGTCAAGCTCAAGGGGTGAGGACCTTGCAATGGAGATGCGATCCGGCCGTGCCGATATGGAGGATCGGATGGGCTCCACGGTATAGATACCCAGCCTGGAGGGAAGGGATCCTTGCTGCCAAATCTGCGCGGCACCGGGGGAGATGGAAAGGAATTCGTTGGCCACGGGGGAAAAGCGAACATGGTATATTCTGGGTGTTCCCCGCAGGGTTTCGATGAGACTCCAGTCGCTTGTGTCCCAAAGACGAATGTCCGTTTCATTGCCACTTGTGACAATGAAGCGGCCATCATGGGACCAGTCCACTGAATGGAGCCATGAAATTTCCTGGTGAAGTTCGGCAACAGGCTCCAGGTCCGGAAGTGTATAGATCCTCGTGAATCGATCCGTGCAGGCAGCGGCCAGCATGGTGCCGTCGGGCGAGAATGCAAAGTCGAGGATATTGCCCGGCTCCTCCTTGGGGGGTGCCACCAGCTCGCCGGTGGCTGCATCGTGGAGTGTAAGGATTCTACGCTGGGCCACCGCAAGGAGGGTGCCGTCGGGGGAGTAGGTGGCCTGGTAGGTGATGGCCTCGACATTCGGGAGCTGCATCACCTCGCGCCCTGTACTCGTGTCCCAGATGCGGACGGTTGAATCGCGGGCGGTTGTTGCAGCGTGTCGCCCATCGGGACTGATGCTTCCCCCCCGGAGAACGTCGGTGTGCCCTTCCAGCCGATGGAGAAGTTGGAAGGATTCCGTGTCTATCAGGGATGCCGTCTTGTCAAAGGAGGTGGCCAGAAGCATCGAGTTGTCAGCGGATACGTGAAGATGCCAGACACCCGAATCGTGGAACTTCCCGTTCCTGATGTGAAGTCCCGTTTCCGCATCATACACGTATATATATCCCTCATTGTCCCCGATGTATATCAGCGATCCACAGGAGGAATAGCACCCTGAAAGCCCGTTCACCGGGTCGCTCGACACCATCAGCTTCATGGTGTCGTTGTTGATGGCCGAAAGCAGCCTCCCCCATTCCCAGTGGCGGCGTTCATAGCCGGCTGTTTCCATGAGGAAGCGATGGACGCGGCGTGTATTGCCATCGCGCAGGGCAAAGTCGGCCAGGTTCATTTTGGCGATGTAGGCCTCCCTTTCGAAAAGCTCCCTGGCCTCCATGGCGATCGCTCGTGCCGCAACCGCTTCCGCCTGTTGTTCCAGTGCCTCGTCCCGGAGGAGTCCAGCGAGATCCCGTTCCGCCTGAAGCTGCGTGTTGATGGTATATTGATTTTTAAGGAAAGCATAAGTCCCCGATACGATGATAACCAGCAGGACAGCCACGCTGAGAATGGAGAGACGGCGAATGCGGTCCCTCCTGTTTCGGTGCTTCTCAAGGTCGGAGATGCGATCAAGGAATTTTGTGCGCAGCGAATCCGTGCTGATCCGACCGGCAAGGTGGCGGGCGACACGGATATCACCGGTGGATTCCGCGACGACCGCAGATGCAAGGAGGACCTTTTCACTCAGTTCCGGAATGGCGGGGTTTTTTCCCCACGCTGCAATGGCTTTCTCCAGTTCGACCCTGATTTCCTCCAGCTGTATATACAGGCGATCCAGGTTGATTCCCCTGCCAGTCATGTCCAGCCGTGGGGGTTCCCCGATATTTCCGGAAAAGGTCAGTCCGATTTCAGCAAGACGTTCAAGTCGCCTGCCCACATCTTCTGTCAGCCTGGTGGAGGTGCGCTTGCCGTTGGCACCCGTCTGGTAGTCACGAATGGCGGTGATGAATTCGCGGACACTTGAAATGCGACTTTGGGGATCCTTCTCCATCGCATTGATGGCCAGTGCAACCAGTTCCTCCGGCATCTCCCTGCCGGGATTCCGCTCCCTGGGGTTGATGATGACACCGGCTGCGGCCTTGATCATGGACTGGCTGGAATTGTTTCCATCGTGGGGATATTTCCCCGTGAGCAGGTAATAGAGAATCCCGCCCAGGAGATAGACATCGGTGAGGGCGGTAATGTATTTCGAACTGGCGTATGTCTGCTCCGGAGCCATGAGGGCCGGGGTGCCTGCGGGGTTGGGGGCGTCGCCCACGATGGGGAGCCTGGTGAGCGCCGGAGGAAGATCCTCCATTTCCCGGTACTTTTGGTCGGCATCTTTTTCCAGGAGAGCGATTCCCCAGTCCAAAAGCACCACCTCGCCAAATTCCCCCACCATCACCTGGGATGGTTTCAGGTCGCGGTGAATGATGCCCCGGGAATGGGCAAAGGCCACCGCCTGCATCATCGCCATGAAGATCGGGAGGTGCTCGAGGAGAAATTCGTCCACTGCAAGTCGCTTAAAATCCTCCTTGAGGATCTCCGACCAGGGCCTTCCACGAACCCGCTTCATCGCCAACATGGGAAAGCCGTCATCATCGAAACCAATTTCATGGAGGGGGACGATGTTTGGGTGTTCGAGACGGGCGGTGATGAGCGCCTCGGCGTAAAACCGGCGGGAAACAGAAATCTTCCGGGATTCCTCCGTGTCCCCCTCCACACGATTTTCCGGGTTGAACGTCTTGACGGCGACAATGCGGTCGAGGCTCACCTGCATGGCGCTCCAGACAACCCCCTCCGCACCCCGCCCGATGACTTCGCTGAGTAGAAAGGAACCCCTGTTGCCAACAATCTTCTGCCCGTGTCCGGCCTCACCATCCTCCTCAAAGCGAAAACTCATCGTCGGGAGGGAATCCTCCGTCGGGCGGCTCGTATCGAATTCGCCGTTATCCTCGCCCATTAATGGAGGGCGGATGGACTCATGGGGGTCTTCGCTCAACGACACGGGATTTTCCTTTCACGGCCAATCGCTCACTCCCGCTTGCGATTGCTTAAGGTATGTATACCGATAATGATGGCAAAAGGCAAGGAAAAAAAACACGTCTTTAATTAAAATGAATTCCCGTTCTGAAATATTCATGCGGCCTGTTTCCGTGGTCTGGTCCATTGATCACACCGTGCGGAGGAGTCTGCCCTTGTCCCGCCGCCCGTCACCCCGCAAATTCCCTCCGCGCCGGGGAGGAATCCGGCCACAAAATCCAGTCCCAAAATGGATCCACGATGTCCTCCGAGCCCCAGATTACCCCTGAAGTCATTGCCAGTCATGGACTGAAGCCCGATGAATTCGAGCTGATCCTCGAAATTCTCGGTCGCCAGCCAAGTTTCACCGAACTGGGCATTTTCTCGGTCATGTGGAGTGAGCATTGCTCCTACAAGAACTCCAAGCCCCTGCTCAAGCTTCTCCCGACGGAGGGGCCCCATGTTCTTCAGGGGCCGGGGGAAAACGCCGGCGTTGTGGCACTCGATGAGCGCCTCGCCGTCTGCTTCAAGATGGAGTCACACAACCACCCAAGCGCCGTGGAGCCCTTCCAGGGGGCTGCGACGGGGGTGGGCGGAATTTTGCGCGATATTTTCACCATGGGCGCCCGGCCCGTCGCCAACGTGGATTGCCTCTTTTTCGGCGAACCCGGCGTTCCGTCGGTCGATCGCATCATCCATGGCGTTATTGATGGCATTTCCCATTACGGAAATTGTGTCGGGGTCCCCACGGTGGCCGGCCAGGTGACCTTCGCCCCCTCCTTCGCCGGGAATCCCCTCGTCAATGCCATGAGTGTGGGTGTCATGGATCGCAAGGATTTGACCCTGGCCCAGGCGAAAACCCCCGGGAATCTGGTGATTTACTTTGGCAATGCCACCGGACGTGATGGCGTCCACGGTGCCACCTTCGCCAGCGAGGAGTTGACCGAGGAAACCAAGGAGCAACGTTCCGCCGTTCAGGTGGGCGATCCTTTCATGGGGAAGAAAATCCTCGAGGCGACCCTCGAACTGATTCGCTCCGGCGTGGTGGAGGCCATTCAGGACATGGGTGCCGCGGGCCTGACCTGTTCGGGGTGCGAAATTGCCGGGCGTGGCCGTCTCGGAATGAAGCTCGATCTCGACAAGGTTCCCCAGCGCGCGGAGAACATGTCGCCCTACGAGATGATGCTCAGTGAATCCCAGGAGCGGATGCTGGCGATCATCGAACCCCGCCATCTGGAGGTGGCGCTTGCAATCCTCAACAAGTGGGAGGTCAATCCCGCGGTGGTGGGCGAGGTCACCGACGATGGCTTGTTCACCGTCTTTCACCAGGGCGGAATCATCGCCCAGGTTCCGGCGCTGAAGATCAGCGAGGAATCCCCTGTCTATCATCGCGAGGCACGCCGCCCCGATTCACTTCCCACAAGTGTCTATACGCCGGGTCCGTGGATAGACGGCCTTGATGCCTACAGTTCCCTGACGACACTCCTTTCCCACCCGACCATCGCCAGCAAGGCGTGGATATACGAACAATACGACACCCAGGTGCAGACCAACACGGTCATCGGGCCGGGGGCGGGTGCGGCGGTCCTGCGTGTGGACGGATCGGAAAAGCTTCTCGCCATCTCCACCGGTGTTGATCCCATGAAGGTCGCCTGCGATCCCTTCAACGGGGCTGCCATGGCCGTCGCCGAGGCGTCGCTGAACCTCCTTTGCGTCGGCGCCATTCCCCTTGGATTGACGGACAACCTTAACTTCGGAAACCCGGAAAAACCCGAGCAATTCTGGTACTTCCGCCGGGCTGTCGAGGGGATTGCCGCCATGGCCTCCGCCCTGGAGGTTCCCGTCACCGGCGGCAATGTTTCCCTCTATAATGAATCGCCCACCGGTCCGATCTGGCCCACCCCGACCATCGGCATGGTCGGTGCCATTGAAAGCCGGGAACACATTATTCACCCGGGTTTCCGAACACCGGGCGAGCGTGTCTATCTTCTGGGCGCGCTTCCCTCAAGCCTCGCCGGAAGCCACCTTGCCTTCCTTCAGGAAAAAGACCGCCTTCCCGCCCCCCTCGATGCCACCACGGTGGACAATCTCATCTAGCGATGCTGCAC
>JAFIGB010000475.1 GCA_020831705.1 Candidatus Sumerlaeia bacterium
GAACCTCGGTGGCAATGACCTTGGTATGACGCCCGTCATCGGGAGCATTGGAGCCAAGAAGTTGCAGTTCGTGGATCGGTGGCTCGGCGGCACTCATGGTGGGAACAACAAGCAGAATGGATAGACAGGAGAAACGGAATATAGACATCATTACGGAGCACTCCTCAGTATGGAAGTCACAATATCACCAGCGTCAATGGTGCCATCATTATTGGTGTCGTTGCAGACGGTGGAATCAATGTTGACGGGCGCTAGAGGCGGGAGTTCGATGCCTTGGGGAATACTGTCATGAGATTCGTAAACCCTTCTTCCTCCACTATTGAATCGTAAATATGGTTTTTCGGGATCATTGCTATGAATCACCAAAGAATTTCTCCCCGGGAACTCGCCTGATTCATACCGTTCCCAATCAGTTACTGTCTGATAAAAGGAAACGTATCTTCGCTGTCCAGGACGCACCACCGTATTTGCAGGCAAATCAATAGGATGTGTGGTTGTAAATTCTGTTCCAACCCAATGATATATCCCCATTATGATGAGATCCTTGGACCCTGTGTTATGCACTTCAGCCGAGTAAAGACGCTGAAAGGAATGGTCTTTGGTCAGTACATTCCACTGAAGAGGTTCTTGCGGGCTTCCCCGCCATATACCAGCCTCAATCCTGGGCACCTTCTCCCCCGGCGGTGCACTGACGGGTTCGGGGAAGGGACGGGGGCCGTCGTCGATAATGGTGAATGTGTTCTGGGTGGTGGCAATCCTTCCCTGGAACGTATGATAAGCCATTCTGGTGATCGTTACTGTGCTGGGGACATTAAAGTGGAGAACCTCGGTGGGGTCGGAATCCCCTGAAACCGATGTCACACCAGCCTGGGCGATGCGACGCCTTACGGTGCGAACACTCCTGTCCTGTCCCATATGCTCATTTCCACAAAAATCGAGCGTGGCAAAGTACGGGTCGGATTCGACAAGGACCGGCTCACCCACGCGATAGACAGCCCCATCGGGGGGTGATGCAGTCGAAGGCCCAAGGAATCCGCGGGGAATACATGTTGGCGTGGTGACCTTGTCGAACGGGGTGGTCTGTCCTGGCACCATTGTCGCCGCCAGTGGCAGAAAAAGGGTAATGCCCAGAAGACGCATGGTAAAATTCATGGTCAATTCTCCTCTCCATGTGTGGTCCGGTAATAGATCCCCGCCGGAGCAGCGAGGCTTTCGTCAGTACCGGCCTTTACTGTGTAAGTGTAGGTTGCTGAGTTGGGAACGACATCAACAATCGTAAGCGTTCCCGATGAAAGTGGCGTGGCGGAAACCAGCTCAGGAGAGGGGGCGTGTTGGCGCTGCCGCCAAATCTGGTATTCGCTCCCCCCCCCGGAAGGATCACGGTCCACCCAGGTCAATTCCACAGGAATGTTATTTGGAGGCGCCGGAAGATGACCTGCGGCCGTTCTGGCATGAATTTGAAGCCTTCGCGAGGCTGGCAGGTGATATATACACATTATGGAGCGCCACCACCCAGTATGGAAGTCACAATATCACCAGCGTCAATGGTGCCGTCATTATTAGTGTCGTTGCAGACAGTGGGATCAATGTTCTGCGGAATGGGGGGAGCTTCGAGTATATTTGAAGGAACATTGACTTTTGAATCCACTATGATGGGTCTACCTGATCCAACGATAAAGTAGGGACGATCCTTTGAATTCGATTCCACAACCATATTTCGGTACAGAGCTTGATACTCTGAAGTCTCATATTTTTTCCAATCAAGGACATGCTCTTCCAGTTCGAGGTATCGAGTCTGTCCTGGCCGAATTACAATTGGATATCGCTCAGACT
Organism: Candidatus Sumerlaeia bacterium; assembly: GCA_020831705.1. Classification (GTDB taxonomy): domain Bacteria; phylum Sumerlaeota; class Sumerlaeia; order SLMS01; family SLMS01; genus JAFIGB01. Next base: position 1,834 of record JAFIGB010000475.1, read on the forward strand.
TTGGGAAGACATGAACGATGCCGTCGTGCACCCACGGGTAGATCGCTCGAATCACAAGGTCACTATTTCCAGTATTGATCAGCTTTGCGACGGTAAGGCGTTGATAGCTTCCATCCCTTGTAATCACTCCACGGTTTCCAAATGTGGTATTGATTATGGGCAAGAACTCCCACTCAATCCTTGGAGCCATCTCCCCCGGCGGTGCACTGACGGGTTCGGGGAAGGGACGGGGGCCGTCGTCGATAATGGTGATGGTATTCTGGGTTGTGGAAATCGGCCCATACATCGAAAGGTAAGCAGTTCGGGTAATGATCACGGTTCCGGGCACATTAAAGTGGAGAACCTCGGTGGGGTCGGATAGTCCGAGTACGCCTGTCAGTCCCGATTGATGAATGTCTCTAGTGACAGTGCGAACACTCCTGTCCTGTCCTATATGGTCAAACCAACAAAAATCGAGCGTTGCAAAGTACGGGTCGGATTCGACCAGAACCGGCTCACCCACACGATAGACAGCCCCATCGGGGGGCGATGCGGTCGAGGGCCCGAGAAACCCACTGGGAATACAGGTGGGCGTGGTGGGTATATCGGCGGTAATCGTTTGGGCAGTCAATAAAGGTGCCCCACCAAGCAGAAATACCAACAGGCCCAACAGGGTCTGGAAGCTGTACTTTGTCATGTCACTCTCCTCCTCCGGAAAGGGGTAGTTTGTATATACACATTATGGAGCGCCACCACCCAGTATGGAAGTCACAATATCACCGGCGTCAATGGTGCCATCATTGTTGGTGTCGTTGCAGACTGTTGGGTCGAGGTTCCGGGGAATTGGGGGAGGATATATAAAGTCGTCGGGGATGTTTTGTTGCGACTCATAAATCAAAGGGGCCCTTGTGCCGACGAGAAAATACCTTCTGTTGGATGCATTTGATTCAACAATCATTGATCGGTGGATCAAAGATCTTCCGACCATTTCATATTTCACCCAGTCTTGGACAATCTCCTCTATTTCGATATAATGCCGGGCACCAGGGCGAACGACGAAGGGGAAAGTGACACCAACGGGGCGGACAAGAGTGACTGTATCGT
>JAFIGB010000327.1 GCA_020831705.1 Candidatus Sumerlaeia bacterium
TCGCCCACTTCATGGCCTTTCATCTCAATCTCATCGAACCCTCGGGGGTTGTTCTCGCCATTCAGGGAAATCCCGCCAAGGCCACCAGCCGCGAACGTCTGGCGGAACTCGTCGACCGCGGCGCCCGGCGTGTTGCGGCCAGCCAGTCCAATATCTACTCACAGCTTCATCGTCAGGCGATTGGTGCGGGACAGGACGGCCTTTTTGTTTTCCACGCTGCCAGCCACGGCTTTCACCATGATGGCATTGATTACATAGTGGCCCACGATACGATCCTCAATCGGGTCAGCCGCACCGCGGTGCCGCTCAATGAAATTCTGGAGGATGTTTCCAAGGCTCCCACCAACCGCCGCCTGGTGCTTCTTGATGCGTGCCGGGAGCGGCTCACCACTGACGAACGCAACCTTGCCACGCCGCTGACGGATACCTTCTTTGCCGCCATTGCAGAGGCCAGCGGCCAGGTGGTGCTGACGGGCACCACGGCGGGGGGATTTGCCTTCGACGATGACGCACGTCAAAATGGAGTCTTTACCGCGGCGCTGATCGAGGGTCTTGCCGGCGGCGCTCCCGGGGACCAGCGGGGCATGATCACGGCCGGATTGCTGGCCGACTTTGTCGACGACCACGTGCGCTCCTGGGTCGAGGCCAATCGCCCCGATCGCTCCGCCACATCCCGGGGCATTGGTCGCCAGATCGACGGTCCCGGCGGCAGTCTCCCCCTCGCCATGGACCCCCGCGCCGCGATGGCCCATGTGGAAATGATGCAGCGCCTTGATAGGGCCCGGGAGAAGCTGGAGGGCCTGACCATGGTTGAGATGCGCATCCTTGGCCGTGACAATCTGGACGGCATGCTGGCGGCCCTGGATGGGCACCCGAGCGAGGAGCTCATGGAACTGGTGGGTCTGGTGGAGGAACTTGATCCCAACCGCAGGCTCGACCTTCAGGGTCTTGCGGGTTATTATCAACGCAGCGTGCACTTCCATGAAACATCATCAACCAATGTCATCCCTCCCGCCCCAACCATTGACCCCACCCCCCGTGCAGAATCGGAACTGGACCGCATCCAACGTGAAGCCCGCGAGCGCCAACAAGTTTTGGATGCCGCCCAGGCAGCGTTTGAAATGGTGAGTGGCCTTGAAGAAACGGACGTTCTCAACCACACCCGCAAGGCCGACGCCTGGGCGGCGTATATACAAGAACACGAGGATGCCGGTCATCGCCTTGCTCACGCCCGCGAGCGGGAACGGTATTGGAGGGAGTGGACGGCACCAACGCCAACGCCGACAGCAAGCCCCAGCCCGACGCCCTCGCCGACACCTGCCGGACCCGCAGTTTCTCGCCCCGGCACGCGCGACGGTGAGCGGGCTACCATCACGGTGAATGGGGTGGAGTTCGCCTTCCGGTGGATTCCCCCGGGCAACTTCACCATGGGCTCACCGAGCAACGAATCGGGGCGGTTTAACGACGAAGGCCCGCAGACCCGGGTGACGTTTTCGCGGGGCTTCTGGATGGGGGAGACACCGGTGACACAGGCGCAGTGGAAGGCGGTGATGGGTTCAGATCCTGAAAATCTTACCTTTCCGGGTAACCCAAATAACCCTGTCGAAAGGGTATCTTGGAACGACATTATGGGCTCGCAGTCTGGCAACCGCCCTACGCCGCAATCAGGGTCCTTTATGGCCAGGCTTAATGCGGCTTCTGGCTTGAGTTTCACGCTACCAACCGAAGCGCAGTGGGAATACGCCTGCCGGGCGGGGACGACGACACGTTACTTTTTCGGTGACAACGAGAACCAACTGGGTCAATATGCGTGGTTTGGCGGCAACTCAAATTCCCGGACCCAGCCAGTAAAACAGAAGCAGCCTAACCCGTGGGGGCTATACGACATGCATGGCAATGTTTGGGAGTGGTGCCTGGACTGGTTTTCGGACAAACTGCCGGGTGGCAACGTGACGGATCCTGTTGGTCCCTCCTCCGGCTCGGGTCGCGTGGTGCGCGGCGGCAGTTGGATCAACTCCGCTCTGTACTGCCGCTCGGCCATCCGCTTCAGGGACACGCCTTCGAACCGGAACTTCAGCAGCGGGTTCCGGCTGGCCCTTGCAGTCCAGTAGTGGGCCAAGTTTATTGAGCGAAGGCCGGGCGGGTGCTGCGTGCCGACCGGAGGGAGGTCGAGCGGAGCGAGAGCTCAAGATTGTCCTGGAGAAACCTCAGGAAGGGAGCGCGAGCATCCTGCTCGCAGAAACATCAGCCCGGCGGGCAGGGATGCCCACCCTCCTCTCATCTCCATACAGGTCCGCAAGAACGCCTATCATGCTGGCAACCCCAAGGATGAAAAACTCCTCCCCCCAAACAACATCAACCCTTCAAAAATTCATTCATCCCTCATCCTTGGGCCTTCATCCTTGACCGCCCGCCTCCGCCCCGCTACGGGTTTTCCTGTACTCTTACTCCGTCCGGTTGCCGAGGTTATTGATGAACAGGATTTTTGGCATTTTCATGGGGATTCTTTGCCTTTTCGTGGCAACTCCCAACCTTTGGGCGCAGGGGACGGATGGCGCGCGGCTTTTGGGTGCCCCGGTCTATGAAGCTGTTTCGCCGGAAGTCCGCGCGGATGTGGGATTCGACCCGGCCCATTCCCGGGCGGTCTTCGTCGGGATTAACCAGTTCAGCGACCCCTCGCTGGCTCCGGTGGCCTACGCCGTGGATGATGCTATCGATCTCGCCCACTTCATGGCCTTTCATCTCAATCTCATCGAACCCTCGGGTGTTGTTCTCGCCATTCAGGGAAATCCCGCCAAGGCCACCAGCCGCGAACGTCTGGCGGAACTCGT
>JAFIGB010000352.1 GCA_020831705.1 Candidatus Sumerlaeia bacterium
CGAGGAAGTCGAGGACATCGACTTCTATCAGGGACGCGGCTGCGACGACTGTAACTTCACCGGTTACAAGGGCCGTCTTGGCATTTACGAAGTCATGGAAGCCACCGAATCCATTCAGGAACTGATTCTCCAGGGGGCCACCACCGACGATATCCACGCGATGGCCGTCCACGAGGGCATGATCACCCTCCGCCAGGATGGCTGGATGAAGATCTGCATGGGCATGACCACCTTCGAGGAAGTCTCCAAGCACACCATTCCGGAAACCGAGGACTCGGTGAAGGCGGAAATGGAATCGGTGCGCCGCTCCATGGCGATGATTTCCAAGGCTCAACGGTCCCGCGAGAAGGAAGGTCTCATGGAGGACGAGGAAGAGAGCGAAAATCAGGACTTCATCAGTCTCGACGAAGTCTCCCCCCAGCAATCCGGTGACCACGAGCAGATTCCCTCGGCAGGGGAGGATGACGGTGGTGGGGAGGACGAACCGGATCCGAACCGCCTGCGCATCGAATAAGTCTTCAACCTCCCACCCAACCGGATCAAAAGAAGGGGGCGTCTTCGGGCGCCCCCGATTTCTTTCCCAAGCACTGATTTTTTGACCGATCCGTGTTGACACCCCCCTTGGGAAGCCGCGTTTATACTAAGTGTATAATTAATGGGAAAGGCCCACCCTCCACGCCCCCATGAATGACACCCGAATCACCGAACTGGTCGTAATCGGCCTCTACTTTGTCTTCATGCTGGCAACCGGCATCCTCTTCCGCAGGTACAACCACAAGTTCGGGGATTACTTCCGCAGCGGTTGCCAGGGAAGCTGGTGGCTTGTGGGGTCGAGCGTCTTCATGGCCTCCTTTACCGCGTGGACCTTCACCGGAGCGGTCGGGGTGGCCTACGATTCAGGGATGACCGTCGCGATTATCTTCATGGCCAACGCGGTTGGGTATCTCATCAATGCACTGATCACGGCGCGATGGTTCCGCCAGATGCGGGCGATCACCTACCCGGAGGTGGTCCGTGCCCGATTCGACACAACAACCCAGCAGTTCTATGTGATGGTGGGTGTCATTCCCGGTCTGTTGACGGCCGGCCTTACCCTTTGGGGGGTGGCGCTGTTTGCATCGTCGGTGTTTGGATTCGACCAGACGACCCTCATCATCGTCCTGGGGCTCATTGTCCTCGTCTATTCAACGATCGGTGGTTTGTGGGGTGTGATGGCGACGGATTTCCTCCAGGCCATGATCCTCATACCCATGACGATCCTTGTCGCCGTCCTGAGTCTTCAGGCCATTGGCGGTGTGGGGGGATTCTTTGCCGAAATTCGGGGCCAGGAACTGACGGGGATGCTCCGTTTGACGGAATCGGGCGAGGGCGCTGTCTATACACCGTCCTGGGCCTTGGCGATGATTGTGTTCGTTATCATCACCTATAACTCGGTGGGTTCCTCGGTGAAGTATTTTGCCTGCAAGGATGGCCGCGAGGCGAGCAAGGCGGCGGGACTGGCAGCGATCCTGATGTTCCTCGGGTCGATTCTGTGGATCGTGCCTCCCATCGTGGCGCGGCTCAAGTTCCCCGAGCTCGTGGAGGCGCAACCGATCAGCAAGCCGTCGGAATCGGCGTATGCAGTGATTGCGACGCAGCTGCTCCCGGCGGGATTGACCGGGATGATCGTGGTCGCCATGTTTGCCGCAACGATGAGTTCCCTGAGCACGGTGCTGAATCAGTTCGCCGCCATTGTGACCCAGGATGTCTATAAGCCCTTTGCCCGCCCCAAGGCCACCGACCGGGAGATGTTCGTGGCTGGTCAAATCGCGACGGTAATGACGGGTGGTCTGATCGTCATGATGGCGGTTTATCTTTCCACGCGGGAGGGCGGCGGCCTCTTTGATTTCATGCTGATTTTCGGCAGTCTCTTTGGCACCCCCATGGTGGTTCCGATGTTCCTGGCCATGTTTGTTCGCAAAACCCCGCGGTGGTCGGCGGTTGTGGCCGTCTGCGTTGGGTTTGCCTTCTCATTCCTGGGGTATATCAGTGGAGCCTCCTACGCTCAGAATGTCTTTACCATCGCCGCAACAACCGCCATCGCGTATTGTGGAACCATCCCTTTCTGGAAGTACTCGACGCCCGAGTATAAGGAACGGGTGAAGGAGTTTTACGAGCGGATGCACCGGCCCGTGGATTTCAAGGGTGAAGTGGGCGACGACAATGATTCGGGCCAGTTGCGCCTCATTGGCTGGGTTTCCTTTGCCGTGGGTATCTTCGTCCTGACCTGCATTGTCCTTCCCAATCCGATGGCTGGCCGGATTCAGATCCTTATGGTTTCCGGGTTCATCCTCCTTTTTGGCGGGATGATGGTGTATGCAGCCAGGCGTATTGACAATCGACGCAAGAGAGAGGTGTGAAATGGTTCTTCCCGACGTTGTCGAGTCGGAATTCATGCTCGATGAAGTATTAACAAGGCCCAGCACGGCGCTGGTGGAAATGATGGCTCGCCTGGATGGGGACATCATGATTCTCGGCGCAGGAGGGAAGATGGGGCCGTCGCTCGCCATCCTGGCAAAAAGAGCGTCTGCCATGGCGAGGGTGGATAGAAAGGTATACGCCGTCTCCCGGTTCAGTGACCCGGGCGCACGGGAGGGACTGGAGAAGGAGGGAGTGCTCGTCCTGCCCAGTGATCTTCTGAACCCCGGCGATGTGGCCAGCCTCCCTTGGGCAAAAAATGTCATCTTCATGGCGGGAAGAAAGTTCGGCGTGCAGGGAAGCGAGCCAACCACATGGATGATCAATGTGGTGGTGCCCCGTCTTGTGGCGGACCACTTCCGTGGCTCGCGAACCGTTGTTTTCTCCACCGGCTGTGTCTATCCATTGGTTTCCGCAGCGACGGGTGGAAGCAGGGAAACCGATGAACCGGGGCCGGTGGGGGAGTACGCCACCTCCTGCCTTGGCCGCGAGCGGGTCTTTGAATGGCATGCGGGGGAAATGGAAACGCCCACCCTACAATTCCGCCTCAATTACGCGGTGGATTTGCGGTACGGCATCCTGGTGGATATCGCCCGGAAGGTTTGGGAGGAAGAACCCGTTGACCTTTCCGTCAACAGCTTCAATTGCATCTGGCAGGGTGATGCCAACGAACGGGCGCTGCGATGTTTGGAACACACGACGATTCCCTCGAACGTTCTGAACGTCACCGGCGGGGAACTTCTTCGGGTCGACGAGGTGGCGGAACGCTTTGGAGAGTTTCTGGGGAAAGCCCCCTCCTTTGTCGGCAGTGACAAGGACCGGGCCTACCTTGCGAATGCGGAAAAGTCGATGAAGCTTTTCGGGAAGCCGAATGTGGACACGGATCGGTTGATTAACTGGGTGGCGGATTGGATTCGCCGTGGCGGAACACTTCATGACAAACCCACGCTTTTTCAGGTGACGGATGGTGACTTCAGCAAAAAGGATGTCTAGCATGATGAAATACCCCATGCCACCGGTGAACATACTTGATGCCCTGCGCAGGGGTTGCGTGATTCCCGCGTCACCCCTGGCGCTGGATGGTCGGGGGGCATTTGACGAACGGTATCAGCGTGCGGTGTATAGATACTACTCGGCGGCGGGAGCGGGGGGAATTGCCGTTGGTGTCCACACGACGCAGTTTGAAATACGCGATGCGGAGATCAACCTCTTCGATCGCGTCCTTGGGTTTGCTTCCGAGGTCATGGACGACCTGGACAGCGGGCGTGAGACGCCACTGATTCGTATTGCCGGTGTTTGTGGGCAGACGGTTCAGGCGGTTGGCGAGGCGGGGTTGGCGGCGAAGCTCGGATATCATGCGGGGCTTCTCAGCCTGGCGGGCCATGACAGCCATGACGAGAAGACGCTCATCAAGCATTGCCGTCTTGTTGCGGAAAAAATCCCCCTCGTCGGCTTTTACCTGCAGCCTGCGGTGGGTGGACGGTTTCTTTCCCATGCCTTCTGGCGGGATTTCGTGCGGATTCCCAATGTGGTGGCGATCAAGGTGGCCCCGTTCAACCGTTACCAGACCCTTGATGTCGTCCGTGCCATTGCCATGGAGGGGAAGGAAAACGATATTGCCCTCTATACAGGAAACGATGATTCCATCATTGCCGACCTGATGATTCCCTATCAGGTTCAGGGAAAAAATGGCAGGGTGACCCTTCGGTTTTGCGGCGGACTGCTGGGGCAGTGGAGTGTATGGACCAGTTCCATGGTGGCCCTCCTGAGGGATATACATCGTGTGGTTAAGGTCGGGTCCGGGGATGAGGTGAGGGCGCTCCTTGTCAAGAATGGCGAGTTGACCGATGCCAATGCGGCGGTTTTCGATGCGGCCAATGCCTTCTCCGGCTGTATTCCCGGAATCAATGAGATCCTCCGTCGCCAGGGGCTGCTTCCGTCGCGCCGTTGTCTGGATGTTGCCCTTGAACTTTCCCCCGGCCAGGCGGAGGAACTGGATCGTGTCCGTGGGGAATACCCGTGGCTCGTTGACGATGACTTCGTCGCCACCCATCTTGAGGAATGGTTGTCATGATGAACCCGAAGCCCCAAACCCGACAGGCCATCTACCCGGATGGGCATGGAAGTGTCACCCTGGTGGAGGAAACCATGGGTGACCTGCAGGACGGCTTTCTCCGTTGTAGGACGCTATACAGCCTTGTGAGCCCCGGAACGGAACGCACCATGATCCGCAGGGCCGATGGGGTCTCCCTGGATGAACTGAAGAAGCAGCAATTCCGCCTTGGATATACAGCGGTGGGTCGCGTGGAATTGAGCCGTGTCGCATCGGTCAAGCCCGGTGATCTTGTGGCGGTTTATGGGGCGCCGTATGTCAATCATGCCAGCCACTTGGATGTGCCAAAAAACCTGGCGGTTCCACTTGATGCAAGTCATGATCCCGCGGAAGCGGCGTTCGTTGGACTGGGGGCGATTGCCCTCCACGGATTCCGGCTCGCGAAAGTGGGGCTTGGGGACCGGGTCCTTGTGATGGGTGCCGGAATTATTGGGAATCTCTGTGCTCAACTTGCACGCCTTGCCGGGTGCCGGGTCGTTGTTACTGATCCGGTGGAAAGTCGCCGGGAAATTCTGAAGGATCTCCTCGTTCCCAATGGTCGCCATGCCGTTCTTTCTCCCGATGGCCTGGGGAAGGACGCGCGATTCGATGCCGTGTGTATATGCGCCTCGAACCTTGGAGTGAAGCATTTCGATGAAGCCTGTTCCCTGGTGAGACGCGGCGCGAGGATTGTCATGCTGGGGGATGGGAAGATCGAATTGTCACGCCCCTTGATGTTTGAAACGGAGGCGGAGGTCATCGTCTCCCGCGCTGGCGGACCCGGCAGGTATGACCAGGAATACGAGGCGGGTGGGCGTGATTACCCTCCCCAGTTCGTACGGTGGCCGGAGGGGGAAAACATGCGGGAGGTGATCTCGCTCCTGGGTGACAGGCTTCTCGTGGCCCGCCCGATGATAAGCGATGTCTATAAGGCGAGCGAGGTGCGGAAGGCATACGAAGTTCTTGATTCCGGCATGGATGCGCTGGGAATTCTTCTTGATTGGGACATTACAACGGAAGGTGGTGTGGAAAAATGAGGACTGTTTCTGTCGTTTCAATGATGATGCTGGGGGTTTATGGATTCGCGGCGGAAGTGCCGAAGGGACCCGAGTTCTGGGATCAATTTGCTCCGGAACCGCTTCACATCATTTCCCCTGAGAATCCATCGGTCTCGAATCCCCCCCTTGTTCACTGGCAGGCACACCCTGACGCCCGCTCCTACCGGATCGTGCTGGAAAGCGATGGATATACAGGAGAATGGAGCACGGAATGGAATTTCCTGACGACTCCAGATCCGCTTCCGAAGGGGGAGTATCGTCTCGTTGTGGAGGCCCTGGATCAGGCAGGCCGTCCCATGGAAAGTTCAGAAGTATACACATTTGAACTTTCAAGACCTCACGATGGAATGAACGTGGACCTGAACACGCTGACGCTCACACCCGGCGCTCCGGTGGCCTACTCCGATGAAGTCATTGAGGAAATCCGCGGGGCGACGGGAAGCCGCGGGGAATTGCGGGACAAGCTCATCGAACTTGCCCGGCAACCGCGGGAGGGTGCCCTCGTGGACCCCAGGGAACCCGAGCGCTTCCCCGATGGTGTCTT
>JAFIGB010000353.1 GCA_020831705.1 Candidatus Sumerlaeia bacterium
AGGCCTATATTGCCGGGGTGGTTGGTCCTCCGGGCGAGGAAGTCGAGGGCGATCTTGAAAAGGTTTCCCGGGAACGCCTGCGGGAGGTCTACACGGAGCAGGTTTCCGCCCTCCTTGAGGGGGGCGTGGACGCGATCTTCATCGAAACCTTCAGCCATCTCCCCACCCTTGCGATCGTGGCTGAACTGGTCAGGGAGCTTGCTCCGGATCTTCCCATCGCCGCCATGGTGCAGGTGGAGACCAACGGGGAGACCCGATTCGGCCAGGGCGCTTTGGAAATCGCCAAGGACCTGGATGCGCTGCCAGCCAATCTGGTGGGTCTGAGCGACGGACCCGGCCCTGCCGTGCTGAACAAGGTCCTCGATGTCATCCACCAACACACGGCCAAGCCCCTCGCCCTCATGCCGGGAGCCGGGTTTCCCCTGCGCCATGAGGACCGTTACCTCAACATGGCCACGCCTGAATATTTCATGGAGTTGATCCGCCAGGGGATGCACAAGGGAGCGCGACTGGTTGGTGGTTCGTCGGGATGCCACCCCGAGCACATCAAGGCCATATCCGGCTCCATCAAGATGCTCCAGCCCACGGCACAACCCATTGCGGCGCGTGAGGTTCCCAACGAATCCCGGGAAGTATCCATGGTGGAGGTGAACACCCCTTCCCGGTTTCAGGAGAAACTCCGTGCCGGGCGTTTTGTTGTCAGCATTGAGATCGATCCCCCCGTGGGAACGGATGCGACGGCTTCCCTTGATGCGGCGGAAAAATGTGCGCAGTCCGGGTTGGTCGATGCCATCAATATCGCGGACGGCCCCCGGGCAACAGCCCGCATGGGACCGATTGACATGGCGATTTTGCTCCGTGAACGGGTGCGCGACGTGGAACCGATCGTCCATTTCTGCTGCCGTGACCGCAACATTCTGGGCATGCAGGCCGACCTGATCGGTGCCAACGCGCTTGGAATTCACAACATTCTGATGATTACCGGAGACCCTCCGAAGCTGGGCGATTACCCCTTCGCCACCGCGGTGTATGACGTGGATGCCATCGGCGCGCTGAAGATTGCAGGGAACCTCAACAGCGGTAACGACCTGGCGGGGAATCCCCTCCGTGGTCCGGCAACAGGATTGTTCCTTGGTGCCGGTGCCAACCCCGGTGCCATCGATCTGAGTCTGGAAATCGCCCGTCTGGAGGCGAAGGTCGAGGCGGGGGCGTGCTACATCCTGACACAACCTGTCTACGATCCCGATCTATATTTCAAGTTTCGTGATCGGATTTCCCACATCAAGGTTCCGATCCTGCTGGGCATCCTGCCGCTGGCGAGTTATCGAAATGCGGAGTTCCTGACGAAGGAAGTCCCCGGCATGCATGTCCCGGATCCGATCCGCGAACGCCTTCGCCAGTGCTCCGACAAGGAGTCGGCCCGTCAATGTGGCATTGAGATTGCCCGGGATTCCCTCAGGGAGGCCCTCCCGACGATTCAGGGCACCTACATCATGCCTCCCTTCAATCGTGTGGACAGCGCCCTGGCGGTCCTTGAAGTGGCCAAAGATCGGATCCTGGAGAAATGACAAACATGACCATGGAAGAAAAGCAAAACATCGAAAGGGAGGAGGACGAGTTTTCCGACGATGAGGACGAGATGGACAATGAGCAGCTCGAAACGTCCCTGATTCAGAAATTCCTCAGTCCCTTTTACCTGATCCTGCTTGTGATTGGGGTGGGGGTCGCCATCGTGCCCTTCCTCATTCTATACACCGTTGGCTGGATGATCTACCAGGCAAGCACGCATTAATCCTTCTTTTTCCCACCGGTAAATCCACGACGGTTGTTTCGCAGCTTTCGAAGTGTCATCGAGGATTCCCCCTCCATTGGCTTCCCGGATTTCCACACAACCACCCGCTGGGAAAGATAGATCCCCGAGTGGCCGCTTGAAATATATGCAATGAAGGAACCCAGGGCAAAATAGTGGAGATATTCCGCCCCGAAAAGCTCCCCTCCCATGATGGTGAAGGCCAGCGGTGTGTTCGTCGCCCCGGCGAAGACCGCGATGAATCCGATGGCCGCCATTAGCTCGACGGGCGCCCCAAGGATCCACGCCATCGTGTTCCCCAACGTGGCCCCAACGAAGAACAGCGGCGTGACCTCGCCCCCCTTAAAACCGGCACCGATGGTAATGGCTGTGAAGAGAAGCTTCCAAAACCAACTGAAGGTGTCCGCGCCATCCTCGTTGAAGGCATTGAGAATGGAAACCCCCGTGCCATCTGCCGTCTCCACACCAAGCCCCAGGTAGTCCCGTGTCCCGAGGATCATTGTCAGGGCGATGATGATGACGGCTGCAACAACGGGGCGCATCCAGTATAGAGGTATATACTTCCGAAAAAGTGCCTGGCAGGTGTGGCAGGCTTCCGAAAAAAGCATCGCCACCAGCCCAAAGACAACGGCGGCGATGGCGACCTTTAATGCGAGGACACCATCGAGGGCGAAGATCGGCCCCGACGCCCCGGCACCAATTTCCGTGGCAATCTGGTAGTAGGTATGGGGGGCGTTCCAGAAGTGGCAGACGATGTCCCCCATGAGTGCGGCAAAGAGCGCGGGAACAAGTGCCTGGAGTCGCATGCGCCCGATGGCAAGGACTTCCAGGGCGAAGATCGCTCCCGTGATGGGCGTTCCAAATACGGCACCAAATCCGGAGGCAACACCGCAGGTAAGAAGAATCCGGTGTCCATCGGGACCGAGGCGAAGGTAGCGGTCGAGACCACTGGCAATGCTCCCGCCCATTTGCACGGCGGTCCCCTCCCGTCCCGCCGAGCCGCCAAAAAGGTGGGTGACCACGGTACCAACGAGGACAAGGGGCGCCATGCGCCGCGGCACGCCTCCACCCGGTTCGTGGATACGATCCATGATGAGATTATTCCCGCCATCCGACTCACCACCGACACGGTGATAGACAACGACGATGAAAATACCCGCGATGGGAAGCAGGTAAAGGAGCCAGGGATTTTCCCAGCGCGTCGCCGTTGCCCATTCGAGGGCATGGAGGAAGAACGCCACGGAACTTCCCACGAGAAGAGCGAGGGGGATCGTGATCAGGAACCACTTCAGAGTGAAGAGGATCAACCTGATGTGGTCATTTTTTCGCAGCCTGGATGTCATGGGGTTCGTTCGCCATCGTCGGCTGGTTCGGAGTCATCATCATTTATTGGGTGTACGGACTGCAGGGCCTCCTCAGTAATCCGGCGCCCTTCCTCGATCGCCTCCAGGGCCGTGGCACGAGCATCTCTGGTGGCCACGATCAGGAGCCAGATCAGGACAACGAGGGTTCCGAGGAAATAGACAATGGAAGTCCGTGCATCAAACTGCCCCCATGCGGCGAAATCCTCGTAGAAAAAAGCGAGGACAAAGAGAAACAGCAGCAGCAGGGAGGACTTCAGGCGGCGGCGTAAACGGCGGTAGTGTGGCAGGAGGTCACCACCGGATTGGCGCACTTCCCCAATGTGCAGAATTTCCCGACCAAGATAGACAATGGATGCGAGCAGTAGCCCAATAAGGAGAATCCAGCGCATCGGTGGGAGCAACCATCAACCCTGTGAAGGATCATTCAACTGGCGATCACCAACGACAACCTTGAACTTCTCCTCAAGATCCTTGAGCATTTTCAATTTCAGGTTGTAGGGATTCCCGGTCCCACCGGAGCTGAGTGCCACCTTGAGGCGCTCCCTGTTCTGGGAAAGCATGTTCTCAAGGAAGGGCGTCGCCCGCTCGGGGGTCACGGCATCAGGCTCGCATTTCAGGGCCTTCGCGAACTGCTGGCGCGCTGATTCCTCAACGGTCCCACTTGCCTTCAGTGCCTTGAGCATTTGCTGCTGACCGGCAATGGCATCGATGAGCATGTCGGGATTTTCAGCAGCGGAACGCTCTCGGACGATGATGATCTGGTAGGCCTTCTCCTCGTCGCGACGGATGCGGAAGAAATCCACCGACTGCTGCATCATTTTCAGCTCGTGGAGAATGACATCGCCAGCCTCCGGGCGTTTTGACATCCCCAGAATATCCTGGTAGTAGGCGGCCATTTCGGGGGTGATTCCCTGCTTCTCAAAAGCCGCGACCATGTTGGTCTTCTTTTCAAACCGTGCAAGGAGGGCGGCGTCCTCCAGATCCCACCAGATGAATGTCTGAAGAAGGGTTGCGATGGATTCCAGGGAGGGATCAATACGCCGGAACAAGGAACGCATGTCGTGAATTTCCAGTGTCCCCGCCGTGCGATGGGCATCGGATTCCTTTTCCTCAACGATTTCACCGAGAAGTGATTGTTGGGACTTCGCACTGAAGAACTCGCGCGACTTGCGCAGGTCATCACCAAGGAGCGTTTCCGCGACATGATAACGGGTGGCACCAAAGGCCTTGTCGCCGGAAAGCGTGACCTTCAGGTTCGCCAGCAATTGCCACTGGAGATCATCCCAGACGAGTTCCGCCTTCGGGTTGATTCGACGCACCTGGGTATAACGATTCGCCAAAAAGTGACGAATGGCATTCAGGACCGACTCGACAGCCTTGCGCTGGAGTGAAGTCTGGTTATCGCTACTGGCCATCGATCATTCCTCCTTAAGTTTTGCCAGGGTGCCAGCCAGAACACGGGCACCTATCAGCGGGTACAGAAACGGTTTCCCCATGTAGGTGAGAATACCGCCAAAAACTGCAATGGCAGCCATCAGGGCCAAAAAGGTCAGTATCAAAAAAAGCGCGGTCGTTTCCAAAAGCCCCGCAATCATCGGGCTTAATTGGTATATAATCGAAGCGATAATTCCCGAAATAATCCAGGCAAGGACCGGAAGTAATATAAATATGTGAAATTGAACCGCCTGCTGGACGTGAAACACCATTTCCCGGCTCCGGTGGCGGAAATAAAGCCAGACACAAGCCATGAAAATGAACCCCCAAATTGGCACCACACCAAGGGCATGGACAAGGAAGCCCCAAGGGCGTTCCTCGTAGCGAAGCACGGAAAGGGATTGGTCGTATTTACGGGCACTTATGAACATAAGTTCTCAAAAAGCCGGTGGATTGCTTCCGGGGCTCACAGGAGCAGACTGAAAGCTGAAGGCGGCCCGGGCAACGGTTTTTCGTCAACCGCTCCAGAACTCGTCCTTCAGGCTCCTTCCCATCAACCGCCCCACGGCCTCCGTGGGCGACCAGACACCGGAAATGATGTTGCAGACCGCCTCGGCAACGGGGACTTCCAGGCCATGCTTTTCCGCCAGGCTCACAACCGCCTTGGAGGTTTCCACACCCTCCACGGTTTCCCCGATGGCCTTGAGGGCGTCCGATGCGGTGCCCCCACGCCCAAGGGCCTCCCCGAACCGGCGATTCCGGGAGTGGTCGGAAAAACAGGTCACGCACAAGTCACCAAGGCCTGCCAGCCCGGCGATCGTCCGCTCGTTGGCACCCATGGCGACGGCGAATCGCTGCATTTCCGCAAGCCCCCGGGTAAGGAGGGCCGACTTGGAATTGGCACCAAAGCCGAGTCCGTCGCCCACGCCAGCGGCAATGGCGATGACATTTTTCAGCGCACCACCATACTCAACGCCCAGGACATCGTCCTGGCGGTAAACCCGGAAGGTCGGCGAGGCAAACCACCGTTGAATCCTGGCCCCCAGTTCCTCATCGGAGCAGGCCGCCACGACCGATGTGGGGATTCCCCGGGCAACTTCCCGTGCAATGCAGGGGCCGCTGACAACGGCAACCGTCGTCCCCGGCAGGCTTTCCGTCACCACGTCCGAGAGGGGGCGAAGCGTGGCCAGATCAATTCCCTTGCTGGCAATAATGATCGTCGGCGGGGCAATTCCCTCGTTCCTCATTCGGTCGCAAAGGGCCTTGATCACCTGGGAGGGAACGACCAGAACCGCTGCCTCCACGCCCTCCAGTGCCTCGGCGAGGTTGCTGGTGGCCCGCTCCATGGCGGGAAGTTTCAGCTCGGGAACACCGGGTGGATGGCCGGATTTGAGAAGGGATTCCAATTCGCCCTGGTCATGGCACCAAAGCCTCACATTGCTTCCCGCATGATGAAGGTGGCTGGCAAGGGTGGCACCCCATGATCCCGCACCCAGAACGCACAGATGGGCGCCCGCCTTGAAATCATCCATGAAATTGTACCCCTGACCTCTATGATTTTCCGTGGACACAACCTGCTGCACGGTGAAGGATCATCGTCAGCCAAAGACCCCGGGAAGGGGAAGGAGAAATCTTCGTGACAAGCAGAACCGTTTTTATCGCGGCGACCATATGGCTCGCCCAAGGCATTTCCATGGATGCCCGGGGATTTGTTCCCGAATTACCCAATCAGGAGGACCGCACGCTTCTGGTCGATTGGCATGCACCACACCGGGAGAAGAG
>JAFIGB010000333.1 GCA_020831705.1 Candidatus Sumerlaeia bacterium
AGTTCCCCGCTCTTGAGACGGAGGGATCCGTGGCCACCGGAACGCAGCCATGAATCATAGGGCTCTGTAAGTTGGATCGTTCGCCGCAGGCTGAAGCCGAGAAGAGGGAACGACCGTGATTGGGGGAGGAGGGCGAAGGGAGTATTCGCGCCGTCAATGTCCTCCGTCCGCACTGCCATGGACCCACTTTCGGCCTCGATGAAGGCCACATTGCCGTGGGTCGCCTGAATGATGTAGGGAGTCCCACGCCCATCGCTGAGAAGCACAGGTGCGCTGACCGGCTGGGAGCGTGTGGGGACGGACCAGTTTCTCTCCAGTGTTGGCCGGGGTACACGGTTGTATCGCATGGAGAGAACCTCGCCGTTGGCCAGCGTGACCACCACCGTCTCCCGGTTGGCCCCATTCTCCATCCATGTCAATGGTGTGTAAGGTATCTGGGTTCCCTGGGAGACGAGCACCTTGTCGTGGGTCCGCTGGTTGGGAATATACTCAAAAGGGTCGAGGAGAAGAACATAACCATCAGCGGTACTTCCAACCAGATCAAGACGCCCTGCTTCACGAACCATACCGATACTGAGAGGAGAATTCAGGCGCGACCTGCTTGGATAGGTCCATGCTACTGAAAGGGTCTCCCCCACCAAATCCACGGCATGAATATTCCCCTCGGATCCATCGTCGAAGAAGAACATACGTTCCCGCACCACACCATCCTCGTCTGGAGGAAGTGTAACGACCGTTGGCTGGAGAGAGAAGTCAGTGCCGATGTGTTCACGGGCAATGACTGACATGTCGGAGCCCTTGAAGACAATGATCTCGCCATCCTGGGTACCGATGGCGACTTCCAGGGCGTTGTCCCCGGTGAAGTCACCCACTGCGGGGGCGGTCAAAGCAAGATCGTCCGGGTGATTGAATCGAAGGGATCGAATTTCCTCGCCCGTAGCTGCCGAGAAGACACGCAACCGTCCACGAACATCGGTAATGATCAGTTCCGGATCCGGGGTATGGACAATATCGGCCGCCACCAGGGGGTTCGGTGTGGTGAGATTCGCCTTCGTGCTGTAAAGCAACTCAAGACTTTGGCCCTCCTGAGTGATTCCCATGGAGGGAATCGCCAGCACCATCAGGGTGAAGAGGAACGATGACAGCGGGGAAATTGAAGATACCACCCCCCGTGGGGCGATGGTGTCAGGGTACATTTTTGAAATCCGCATCTTCTCGAATCACTCCTCAGCGAGGGCGGGATGGCATTCTGCCGTTGTGTTTTGCCATTATCAATGTCACCGCCTCCCCCACCCGTCTGCAAGCCGGAAGAGGATGACCATGCAACCCAGTATTATCCCGGATTGAATGTTGTGGCGACAAGAACCCAACAGGTGGGGGAATTTTCAGTTTTCAGGGCTCTAAAGTGCTTTCCCCGATCCCGGGAATTCAGGCACCAGCCCCCAGAATCAAGTCACCATTTTTCCCATCCAGAACCGCTTCCATTCCAATTGGAATCGGGAAGGAGGGGTAATCATGCCCGATCGGCAAACCAGCGAGTACAGGCACACCCAGTGGCTTGAGCAAACGGGTCAGAACCGTATCCGCATCATCCCGATCTTCAGAACCGGGTGCGCAATCGGTAAATTGCCCAAGGGCGACGCCGGAGATCCTGTCTGCAAGGTTACTTTGAAGGATCTGGGTCACATAGCGATCCAATCGGTAGGGCTTCTCCCCGATATCCTCCAGAAACAGGATGAACTTTTCATCCGTGGGAATCCACTGCGAGCCGAAAAGGGAGGCAAACACCGCTGCATTCCCTCCAAGGATCCGTCCCCTCGCCGTACCTTCCACAATCACCTTTGCCTTGAAGTCATCACCACAAAGTTCCCTGTAGGAGAGACCTTCCCAGGGTTCAAAAAGAAATCGCTTCAAGCCATTTCGTGAGGCCTCAACTCCCTCCTTCTCCTTTGCGAAGAAGGTTGCCGTTGGCGCATGGAGGGAGATGAGTTTCGACTGGGAAAACATCGGGGTCATCAGGGCCGTGAGGTCACTGAATCCCGAAAACAGCTTTCCGCTTCGGGCGATGACATCCCAATCAAGAAGGGGAAGGACATGGGCGGTCCCGAATCCCCCGCGCAGGCAAAGGATCGCAGTGGTATCGGGATCCTTGAAAGCCGTCATGATGTCCTTCGCCCGCTCCTCGGGGGTCCCGGCGAGATAATCGCGGCGAATCTCCAATGTGGGGTGAGGCTTAACTTTGAGCCCAAGGCTCTCAATGGCGGCAATACACTCCGGAAGTTTTCCCTGATCAGGGAGGGGGCTTGCTGGAGCGATCAGGGAGATGGTATCCCCGGGCTTCGGTAACTTGGGTAGCTTCATGGTCATTGGTACCAACTCTTCTCGTTTTGTGGGGGAAAACACCAATTTCCAGGGGGGCGAAAGCCGGTGTGCCTGGAGGTGCCATCCCAAAATCGACGAGGATACTTTCCCCGTTGGATTGCCGGGGACAAGTCGAACAAGATGCCACCTGATTGATTCCCCTGATCACGCCCCGGACAGCAAATCGGTCAACCAAGCCATGGGAATTGGCAAATTTGCACATTTGAAGGCATTTTTTGTATCTTAATCCTTGACGTGGGGCACCCCCAAGCCGTCAATCGGGGGCCGGTTCCGAATGTAAGGAGGAAACCTTAATGCCATCAAGAATTGACGAATTTGTAGGAGACGGACGCTACCTCATTGTGAATGTGGTCGCACGCCGTGCCAGGGATATCAACAAGTCGCGCCAGGCAACGAATATCATTGATGAGAAGGCTCCCGACCCCATGGATGTCGCCATGAATGAGTATGAAAATGGCCTCCTCCAGTGGGAGTTCCACCATAATTTGGTGGGTCTGGGCGACGATTTCCGCTCCACCTGAGCATTCGTAACCGCTCCAACCTTGTTCCCGCTGTATGATTGATCGGCCGGGAGTCGGGCATCCCCCGGCACCCGGCCGAATTACTTATTCCCAAAGCCATGACGTCTCCTCCGAAAAATCACGACGTATCCCCACCCACCAACACCGACTGGACACGGTCGCTGCGTATCGCCCTCGTCCATGATTGGCTCAATGGAATGCGCGGCGGGGAAAAGGTGCTCGAGCAATTTTGCACCCTGTTTCCCGGTGCCGACCTCCATACGCTGATTTACGAACCGGAACGGGTCAGCCCGCTCATTCGGTCCATGAATGTCATCGAGTCCCCTTTTGCCAGGCTCCCCGGTGCACGAACCAATTATCGTTCTCTTCTCCCCATCATGCCGGCCTTCGTCTCAAAACTGCCAACGCCGGATTACGATCTGGTTCTTTCGACGAGTCATTGCGTGGCGAAGGGTGCCCGCAGACCCAGAAGGGGGAAGCATCTTTCCTATGTTTTTTCCCCGATGCGCTATGTCTGGGACCACTTTCCGGATTATCTGGGCAGTGGATTCGTGAAGGACGCCGGATTGCGGGTCGTTCGCCCGTGGATGCAGAAGTGGGACAGGAGAAGTTGCACCCGGGTGGACTCCTTTGCCGCCGATTCACGCCATATCGCCAGAAAAATGGCAAAATTCTGGAATCGCCGCGCACGGGTTATCCATCCACCGGTAGATCTGGAGACGTTCAAACCGGATTTTTCCCAACCTGATGAATACTTTGTTGTCGTTTCCGCATTAGTGCCCTATAAAATGATAGGAAGGGCGATTGAGGCTGCCCGGATCGCACGCGTCCCCCTGAAAGTCATCGGGGACGGCCCGGAGCGCTCCCGTTTGGAGCAACTTGCGGACAAGCGCTTCATTGAGTTCCTTGGATGGGTGCCCGACGACGAGTTGGCCCATCACTACCGCAGGGCTCGGGCCCTTCTTTTTCCCGGAGTGGAGGATTTCGGGATCACATCCCTGGAGGCGCAGGCGTCAGGACGACCCGTTCTCGCCCTGCGAAATGGAGGCGTGATGGAGACCGTTGTTGAGGGGTCAACAGGGGCCTTTTTTGACCACCCCACAGCCAAAAGCCTTGCTCGACTCATTAGGCATCACAACGATTCAACCTATGAATCGTCCACCATTCGCAACCATGCAGAATCATTCTCCCCCACCAACTTCCGGGAAAATGTTCTGCGTTGGATTGAGGGGAAGGTAGGGGGCGGATCATGAGGACCAATCGTCATCGCAATCGCTTTGTCCTTCTCCAATATTTTGGGGACTCGATGGCCGTCGCTGTCGGCCTGCTTGCCGCCTTCTGGATTCGCTTTCACAGCGGTCTGGATTCCGGTGCGGTCATCTCCACCAATTACATGGCCCAGTTCTGGTGGGCCTTTGTCCTTTGGATGATTTGCCTTCAGGTCTCCGGAGCATTTGTTGCCCATCCCCGGGTGATCAGTTTCAATCGGGCCAGGCGCATCCTCCGCGGATCTGCACTGGCGATTCTTCTCATTGCGGTGCGGAACTACTTTACCCGTGATTTTGATGTCGCCCGCCTGCTTTACCCCATTTCCTTCATGACCGTCACGACCCTGATCATTATGATCCGCGTCGGATTGCAATATATCATCTCCCGATATTTTGTCACGAAGGGGGTGCGCTCCCGCGTTATTGTGGTGGGCCTGGGGCCGGTTGGGTTTCGCCTGGCCGCGCGTTTCAAGAAGCACCTGGAACTGGGCTACGAGTTGGTCGGCTTTGTATCCCTGACCGATGACAAAGTCGGCTCCTCGATCCAGGGCATTCCTGTCCTGGGCAGCAAGGACGACCTGAGGCGTGTGATTCGTGACAATTATGTCAACGAAGTCTTCGTCACCCAGACCGACATTCCGTCCGAGGTCTTCTTCCAGCTGTTCATCGACAGCGGCAAGGAAACCGCACGGGTGGCGTTTGTGCCTTCCCTCGTGGAAATGATGCGCTCGACAATCCACTACGACGAGGTTGCGGGCGTTCCTGTCTATTCCATGCGCGATACACCACTCCAGGGGGGGAATGCCTTCCTCAAGCGGGCGTTTGACGTGGCTTCCTCTGTTGTGGGTCTGATCCTGATCTTCCCCCTCATGGCCCTCATCGCCCTGATCATTCGGCGAACATCACCGGGGCCGATTCTATACAAGCAAACACGTCTCGGACTCGATGGGAAGGAATTCAAGATATACAAATTCAGGACCATGCGGGTCGATGCGGAAAAGGACGGCCCGAAGTGGAGCAGCCAGGAGGACAACAGAGCGACCCCCTTCGGACATTTCCTCCGTCGCTGGAATCTGGATGAACTGCCCCAGCTCTGGAACGTTGCCCGCGGTGACATGTCGCTGGTCGGCCCCCGCCCCGAGCGCCCCTATTTCGTCGACCAGTTCCGGGAGATGCTCCCGCGCTATACATCGCGGCACATGGTCAAGACAGGCCTGACCGGATGGGCCCAGGTTCATGGCCTGCGGGGGGACACCTCGATCCAGCAACGGCTCCGTTATGACCTGTATTACATTGAAAACTGGTCGATGTGGCTGGATATCAAGATTTTGATCCTGACCTTCACCAAGCCGAAAAGGCGCCGTCGCGTGGCACTCAGATCCCAGTCATGGGGACATCAAATGCATCGCGAGGACAACACCCAGGATGACACATCGGAGGCCACCACATGTCAAAGCCACTCGAGGGACGGATTGCATGGATTAGCGGCGCAAGCCGGGGCATCGGGCGCAGCATCGCCCTCAAGGCCGTCCGCGCCGGAGCGATAGTCTGCGCCGGGTCCCGCGATCAGGAAAGCCTTGCCCAGCTCCGTGACATTGCTGCCACCGAGGGACATACCATCCACCCGATCGAACTCGACGTTGCCAGCCATGAGTCCGTCGAAAAGTTCGCCAAGCACGCTGTCGATCTAGCCGGACCGCCCTCCATTCTCATCAATAATGCCGGCACCGGACTTTTCCGTGATCTGGACGCCATGGAGATTTCAGATTTCGATCGGCAGATTGATGTGAACCTCAAGGGGCCATGGTATCTTGCCCGTGCGGCGGTCCCCCACATGAAACGCCTTGGCGGTGGAAGGATCATCAACATCAGTTCCATCGCAGGGACCGTCAGCTTTCAACGGGGAAGTGCCTACTGCGCATCCAAGGCGGGGCTGCACGCCATGAGCGAGGCCCTCATGCTTGAACTTCGCCAGCACGGCATTGGGGTCACTGTCATTGCCCCTGGATCAGTCGAGACCGGCTTTCACCGCGACGCCCTCCCGTCAGCCCACCACAACGACCAGTCGTGGATGCTGACACCTGAAACCATCGCAGATGCCTGCCTGCATATCCTGACCACTCCGGACATTGCCCTCGTCAGTAAGTACGAAATCCGCCCCCTCAAGCCGGGGAAATAGCAGTTCTCCATACAGGGAGCAGGGTTTTGATCAGTCCGCTGGTACCCATTTTTCCAGTATTCCCGTGAGTACATTTGGACGGATCGGTTTCGGGAGAAAATCATCCATTCCGGCCTCGAAGCACGCCTGTCTGTCCTCGGCCATGGCATTGGCAGTCAGGGCGATGATGGGGGTATGGCGTGTGGAGCCTCCCTCGTAATCCCGAATCCGCCGTGTGGCCTCGATTCCATTCATGACGGGCATCTTGTAGTCCATCAGGATGACATGGTAATCCCTTCTGGTTGCCATGGCGACCGCCTCCGCGCCATTGTCCGCAAAGTCCACTCGACAATCCAACTTGGAAAGGAATTTGCCCATCAATACCTTGTTAACAGCATTGTCCTCAACAACGAGTACCCGCACTCCCGGTTGGATGTTGGAGTTTTTCACATTGGCAGTGTCTCCGTGGTGATCCCGCCCCCCGGTATCCACATGGAGTGGGTCCCTGAGGAACCTTAGAAGTGTGGAGCTGTTAAAGGGTCGATGGTGAAGAAGTTCGTCGGGGAATTTTCTCCGTAAAAGCCCATGCGTCGCTGAGGATCTTGGTGCAAGGAGGATGACTTTTGCCCTGGGGTTAAGGGATTCAATGAGTGCCTCAAGTTTGGTGATTACCGAGGGTGGCACATGGACACCAAACCCAAGGATGGCAACCGGCAATTGGGGGGATTCGGGAGCCCAATTCTCAATGGCATCCAGCTCGCCGGTGATCGTGACATGACGGCACCCCTCCATGCGAAGGAACCCACCCAAATTGTTCCTAAGATGTTCATCGGCATCGAAAACGAGGATATGATCCGGGAGTGCCCTGTTTCCTGCGAAGGGCTCGGTGACCTCATCCTCCCCGGGAATCTCCAGGGGTAGGAGTACATTGAAGCAGGCTCCCTTGCCGGGCAGGTTCCTGGCCTCAATCCTCCCCCCCATCAACTCAACCAGGTGCTGACAAATGGCGAGACCAAGACCGGTCCCCCCCTCATTGACAAGTCTTCCCGATTGCAACTGGGAGAAGGCCTGAAAGAGATCATCAATCTGGTCCTCCGGGAATCCCGGCCCTGTATCTCGAACCTGAATCTGCAACCAGCAACGCTTTCCATCCATGTCCCCGGGAGCCACCTCGATTGCAACCTGGCCCTCATTGGTGAACTTAATTGCGTTTCCAAGCAGGTTTATGATGATCTGACGTATCCGCCCTGCATCTCCGGATAGACGCGGGGGAAGCCCCGGATGGACGCAGGAAATCAGGTCGAGACCCTTCGGAGAGGATCGGGTTTCCAGAAGCTCCACAACCTGCTCCATGAGTAGACGGGGATCAAAGGGGGAGCTGACGATCTCCATCTTTCCCGCCTCAATTTTCGAGAAATCGAGGATGTCGTTGATAAGAGCGAGGAGGGATTCCGCGGAATTCTCGATGGTAAGGGCAAAGTTCCGTTGTTCCGAGTTTAACGGTGTGTCGAGCAACAACGACACCATCCCGAGTATACCATTCATCGGGGTACGGATTTCATGGCTGACCGTTGCCACGAAATCCGACTTTGCCTGCATGGCCGAAAGTCTTTCACGCTGACTCTTCTTCTGCTCTGTGATGACCTCGGTGAACATCATCAGGCCACCAATATTTCCCGACTCATCATGCCAGGGTCTCAGCTCCCAGCGTATATATTCCAATGCTCCATTATTGCGTACGAATTCGTCCTCATCGCACTTGATAACCTCCCCGTTATCAAGGCATCTGCGATGCAATTTCCTCCAACGATCGGGAGCTTCGGGAAACACCTCATAGTGGCTCATTCCGAGGATGGGCTTATCCGGAAGTCTGTAGTCCTCCAGCCAGCGCCGACTATACGCGAGATACTCCATGTCGATGTTGAACATCGCGACGGCCGAGGGGGCATTATCGAGCAGGACCCGAAACCGCTCCTCGGAAATCTCCAGGGCCTGTTTCGCGCGATGCTGCTCCGTCACATCCCAGTTCAACCCAACC
>JAFIGB010000340.1 GCA_020831705.1 Candidatus Sumerlaeia bacterium
GCCACCGAGGCGGCCCATGTTTCCGGCATTGACATTATTCCCATCCAGACGCTGCGTCAGGCCGCCGACTATATGAACGGCGACACCGAGATCGAGCCTGCCCGGCCCCATGCTCCCAGCGGGACGGAACTGGCGGACGCCGCCACTGACCTGGCGGATATCAAGGGGCAGGAGGGTGCCAAGCGCGCCCTGGAAATTGCGGCAAGTGGTGGACACAATGTGCTCTTCGTCGGTCCCCCGGGAAGCGGCAAGACCATGCTGGCCCGTGCCATGCCGAGGATCCTGCCGCCCATGAGTTTCGAGGAGCGCATCGAGGCCTCCAAGATACACAGCATTGCGGGGACCCTCAACGGACGAAACGGCCTCCTCCCGGAACGCCCTTTCCGCGCCCCCCACCACACCTCCTCCTCGGCCTCGCTGGTTGGTGGCGGCACGGTTCCGCGTCCCGGGGAAGTGTCCCTGGCCCATCACGGCATCCTTTTCCTTGATGAGCTTCCCGAGTTTTCACGTAATGTTTTGGAGGTCCTCCGCCAGCCCCTGGAGGACGGAAAAGTGTTGGTCAGTCGTGCCTCCATGAGTGTGGAATTTCCGTCGCGTTTTCTCCTCGTGGCGGCCATGAATCCCACGCCAAGCGGTCTGGACGCACGGGAATCCCTGGACAAGGGACGGGACACCTACGCGTCTATACAAAAATACATCTCCCGCATCAGTGGCCCCCTCCTCGATCGTATAGACCTCCATGTGGAGGTTCCGGCTGTTCGCCTGGAGGAGTTGCGTCA
Organism: Candidatus Sumerlaeia bacterium; assembly: GCA_020831705.1. Classification (GTDB taxonomy): domain Bacteria; phylum Sumerlaeota; class Sumerlaeia; order SLMS01; family SLMS01; genus JAFIGB01. The sequence goes on from JAFIGB010000340.1 coordinate 780, forward strand.
ACGGAAGGCGGGGGAGGGGAGCGCCACCGTCCGCGAACGTGTCACCCGCGCCCGCGTCATCCAGGAAAAGCGATTCGCCGCCCTCCCCGGCGTGTTCTGCAATGCCCACATGAGTGCCCGGACCCTGAACGAATTTTGTCACCTGACCCCCCAGGCCCAGGCAGTCCTGGAGCGGGCCATGAAGTCCATGGGTCTGAGCGCCCGTGCCTACGACCGCCTCCGCAAGGTTTCCCGCACCATTGCCGACCTCGACGGCAGCGAGGAAATCGGCCCCCAGCATGTCAGCGAGGCCGTGCAGTACCGGAGCAAGGACCGGGTGGGGGGTGTGTGAGATGCCCAAAGAGAGTGATCAATTTGTCGTGGACAGGTCAAAAGTCGTGGATTATCTCCTGAATAAATATCACCTTGAAGGCAAGAGCAAGGCGGTCTTCTTCATTTCTCTCGGATTTTCGCCTGAAAAGTGGGAGACTTTGTCAGAAGCTCTTCTCCAAGCAGGAATCTCAGGAGAGACAATCGAGAAGGAAGCAAATCAATTTGGTGAAAAGATGATCAAGGTCTCTGAATTAGTGGTCCCCACGGGAGCAAATCGGCTTGTCAGGACCGTCTGGTTTCGTAGGTTGTCATTTGACGCGTGGCGACTCGTCACCGCCTATCCGGAAAGAGGGTTAAAAGATGATTCAGGAACATAATCACGTGGTTCTCCTTACCTCGGTATCCGCACACGGACTTGTTCCAGGTGATGTGGGAACCGTCGTACATATTCACAATGCGGGCGAAGGGTATGAGGTTGAGTTCATGGATGTGTTTGGAGAGACGATCGCCGTGGTAACTGTGGACTCCAAGGATCTGCGAGCCCTTCAGGAGGGGGAACGCGTGATTCCCCATCTTCATCATGCCTGATGATGCCCAGCGGAAAACTGGAAGTACGAATCCTGTCCTCGCTGCGCCTCATCCGCGATCACCAAGCTGAAATGCAGGAGAAATGGGATGGACACTTCAAGGACTGAATCGTCAATTCACATCAGGAATGTGAACTTCGACGCCGGGAAGCTGAACGTCGTTCTCAGTGACGACAGGGTTCTTTCGTTTCCCATGGAGTGGTACCCCAGGCTGCTTCACGCAACAGATGCCGAGCGTGGAAACTGGCGTCTGTTGGGTGGTGGTGAGGGGGTCCATTGGGAGGAGATCGACGAAGATCTCAGTTTGGATGGGTTTCTGAATGGTCGTCCTGCCGTGGGAAGCCCTGAGTATCGGCGTAAGAAAAAGTCCGTTGAATTCATCGCGCTCGACCATGACCTGGCGTCCAGTTTTGAGTCGGAAGAGCAAGTCAACAAGGTCCTCCGTGAATATCTGCGCAGTAAACGTGAAAGCGCCTGACCCCGTGACTTAAGGCCACTCGTTTGGTGTCAAATAAGTCGTCAGATTAGCTTCATTATTAGTTGATTCATGGAAAGCGAGACGAACAAAGACATGACGGAAGAAATGCCTGAAGAATACCACAAATCCTGACGGCCACATTGCTTGTGATGGGAAAAGGAGCCCTGGGACCGGTGGCACTGACCAGCGGTCCCAGGGGAGAAGTGATTACTCGTAGATCAGGTGTTGTTCACGGATTTTCTTGAACTCCTCCAGCCGGGGCTGGAAGCTGGCGATGATTTCATCGGCGGACTTCCCTTCAAGGAGCATTTCGCGCACCTTGCGGGTGCCCAGCGCCTTGTGAAAGCCGGAACCGGGCGATACGTTTTCGAAGAGCTTGTGCTCGCCGTATAGATCCTGAATGATTTCCATCATGTGAATCTGGGCGGTGACGGGGCGGATTGTCCGGTAGTTGCTGATTACAAGGTGGACGCCGTTAATGTCCTGCCCGCTGAAGGCAGCATAGAAAGGCCGGTAGCTGATGGGGCGCACCATGAGGCCGGGGATGTTGCGGGCGCGGATGGCGTCGGTCAGTTCATCCCTGTCTATCCAGGGGGCAGCGAATGTTTCGAAGGGATTCGGATATCCAACCCCAATGTTGATTCCGCCGCGAATTTCACCGACGATGCCCGTCAGGCTGTAATAGAAGGCATGCTTGGCGTCGGGAATATGTGTCGAGGTCGGCACAAAGGGAAGACCGGTGTCCCACTGGCGCATCCAGCGCTCGTAGCCCTCCATGGGAACAACGTGGAGCTCGACCTTTTCCTCGTTGTAATGTTCGTTGAACATCTTGGCGGTTTCGCCGGGGGTCATGCCGTACATGTAGGCGATGTCGTAGTAGCCGATGAAGCTGCGGACGTCCGATTCCTCCATGACATTGAGGACAGGGCCGTCCACGTAGTCCGCACCAACGGGATTCGGACGGTCGAGGACGACGAAGGGAATGTCGGCCTTCCCGGCCTCCTCCATGGAGTGGGCCATTGTATAGATGTATGTATAACTGCTGGAGCCGACATCCTGAATGTCATACACAAGGACGTCGAGGTCTGCGAGCCATTCCTGGCGGGGGCGTCGCGTGGCGCCGTAAAGGCTGTAGACGGGAACCCCCGTGGATTCATCCACGTAGTCATCAATGCGGATTCCCGCGGCTGCTTCCCCGCGAACACCGTGCTCGGGGCCGAAGAGGGCAACCAGGTCAATGTCGGGGTGATCATGGAACAGGTCGATGGTCGAAATCAGTTTGCTGTCAACGCCGGTGGCGTTCGTGATCAGGCCGACACGCTTGCCGCGGACGTGGTCGAGGTGGTCGGTATGGCGCATGAGCACCTCCACGCCCGGTCGAACCCGCGGGTTCTCGACGTCGAGCGGGGTCCCCGTGCTGGGCTGGGAGGCTGCGGTGGTGGGCATGGCAACCGTGCCAAGTATCAGTGCGAGGCCGGCAACCATGGATGCTGCGGTTTTCTTGAACATGATGGATCGTTCCTTCTCCCGTGAATCGGGCCATTGGGCTGGGAAAAAATCTGACCCCGCTGGCCGAACTGGGCAAGCGAAACGGACACCATTTCGATGATCATTCCTGATGCCTGCCCCCTCCCGGTATGAGACTCGTTGACATGGAAAGTAATGGATGGCCACTCTTTATCCACGATTTTATGAGTTTGCCCAGTGAGAATTTCCAACGTGAAACCGCCCATGATCACCCGAAGGCTCATCCTGAGAATCCTGCCACTACTCCTGTTACTCGCCCCCGGGGGGGTGATCGCGGGGAAGGTTCAGGTGGTGCTCGTTTATGATGAGAAGGGCATTGAGGTTCTTGATGTGGCCCCGATTCCCTCCATGTCGAAGGAAATCACCGCCCCGGGGCTCGTCGGTGCACCGGCGCTGATCCGGTTTGATGTGGATTGGCTTGATGGCAATGGGAAGTCAATGGGCGGAACAGTGACAGAGGTTCCCCTGGTCATGCGTGCGCCAATGGGCATGGAGGAGGCCGGCCCCTGCCAGGCGCTTATCATGACGAACGGGTTGGTAGTTCTGAGGATGGACGGCCCCGACGATTCCGGAAAGTCCGCAACCCTGCGTCTATACAATGGCCGCCCACTCGGAAGGCTCGGGGAGAAGCAGGCATGGCCGGAACCATTTCAACAGGACCGGATTGACCTTGTCCTGCCCCTGGAACCACCCGGGGAGTCCAAGGAGGGACCCATTGGCCACGATAAGGTGCACGACTCAGGCCCCGATGGGAACCGCTTTGTTTTTGTCATTCTTGGCGATGGATATACACAGGAGAACCTCGACGCGGGGATCTTCGACGAGCATGTGGAGGTGTTCCTTGAAGCCCTGCGGGGAAGGGAGCCCTGGGGGGACTACATGAACCTCGTCAATGTGTATCAAATTAATGTGGTGAGCAACGAGGAGGGGGCGGACAATATTGACGGCCCCGACGGCCCCCTTGTGGATACCTACTTCAACACGGCCTTTTGGTCCGAGGGCATTGAACGACTTCTGGCGCCCAACATCCAGGGGTGGGGGAGGGCAGCACTTGCCGCCAACCAGACGGTGGGAGTCGGGATGTGGGATCAAATCGTCCTCCTTGTAAATACAACGAAATATGGGGGATCCGGGGGGAACCTGGCCGTGGGTACCGCCAACGAATGGGCCCCTGAGATCATCCTTCACGAGTTGGGGCACTCCGTGGCGGGTCTGGCGGATGAGTATTCAACGCCCTACCCGGGCTATCCTCCCGGTGACCGCGAACCGAATGTGAGCTTTGCCCCCTCGGGCGCAGGATTAAAATGGCTTCCGTGGGTGGAGGAAGGCACCCCGTTGCCGACTCCCGACACGGAGGAATTTAACGAAGTGGTGGGAAGTTTCGAGGGGGCGCGCTATCTGGAGGAAGGGATATACAGGCCCTGGAGAAGCTGCCTGATGCGCACCTCGGCAGGGATCATTGTCCCGTCTGCCGCGAGGCCCACATGAGCCGGTTCTTCCGGATTGTCCAGCCGGCGGACGTGGTCACCCCGCCACCCGGGGGGACATTGTTCCTCAATGGGGAACAATCCTTCGATGTGCAGCCCGTCCAGGTCGGCTCATGGACGTATGAATGGCGGCTGAATGGAGTGCTTTTGCACCACGATGAGTCGGGCATCACCCTTGGCAAAGGGGATATACGGGGAGGCGGTGGGGAGCTTGAGGCAAGAATTGTCCATGAATCACCGTGGATGCGACTGGAGACGGTCTCGGCCACCTATGAGTGGACGATCGAGGTCGAGACCGTTCATCAGGACAATTGGATGATTCACTAGGGTTCGGCAGCGTGTCTATACGTCGCCGACCCTGACAAGGACCTTTCCAAGGGGCCCCTCCCTGAGTTGTTCAAAGGCTGCAAGCAATTCCGTGAAGGGATGGACGGAATCAATGACCGGTCGCTTCCCAAAGGCGGTCATGTATTCCACGATGTGGTCCCACGCTGCATGGGCGGCGGATGAGGAGTAATCACCTGCCGAGACCCCGCCAATTCGGATGCGCTTGAAAAAGAGGCGGGCGGTGTTGAAGTCCGGAACCTCTCCTGCCAGGCGACCCACGCAACTGACACGCCCATCCTTCCCAAGGGTTTCAATGACGACATTAAAAAGCGGGCCGGCCACATTGTCTATATAGAGCGCCACGCCCCGCCTTCCGGCAAAATCCCGAATCTGTTTCTTGAGGGTGGCGGACCCCGGGTTGAAGGCAACATCAAGCCCGTGGTTGTCCACCAGCTCGGCCCCCTTTTTTTCGCTGCGTGTCAGACCGGCAACACTCAATCCCATCGCCTTGCAAAGGTGCAGTGATGCGAGCCCGACCCCCCCGCTGATTCCCGAGATCACCACCGGGGCTCCTGCCTCCAGTGGCTCCCATTGGGTCAGGGCCTGCCATGCGGTGAGATAGACAAGGGGGGCCGCGGCGGCCTCCTCCATCGTCCACCCCTCGGGAACGGGGACGACCACTTCCGCAGGGACAGAAACAAACTCCGCCAGTGATCCCCATCGTTCCACCCCGGCATCGCCCCTGAGCAGGGCAACCTTGTCTCCGGGCTTGAAGTTTTTCACGCCCTCGCCGGTTGCCTCCACAATTCCGGAACCATCACGACCAAGGACATGGGGAAAAGGAGGGCGCGCGGGATAGAGCTTTTCTGAAAGGTAGCGATCAGCCGGGTTGAGTCCCGCCACGGCGATCCGGACCAATACCTCACCACCCTTGGGGTTGGGCGTTGCCACCTCATCGGCAAAACGAAGTGCTTCCAATCCCCTGAAGTCATCCAAAAGCCATGCTTTCATATTCCAGCTTCTCCTTAGTTGAGGGGATACTGCCTCGTTCCCCCATGGCCATTTTCAACAGAATCCAATGGACTGCAAGGGATACCCAGCTTTCCGTCATGGCCTGAAGGTTGATTCTGATTAATCGAGACGTTGGATCCCCGGAGATCCTGGCTACAGGCGCCGAAGGCACAAGATCAATAAAATCAGTGGTCAAAGGCCCCCGTTTATCGTCTGGAAGCCTCAAGGAAAGCGACAGACAGCGTTCGCAAAGGTACAAACTCTGGAACACCGGGAACCAAAAGGAGAAAGACCATGTCGGATGATCAAAATTCCGGAATCAGATGGAAAATTGGTGGGTTGAGTGTCCTGATGCTTGGGTGTGGTATCTATATGTACGCACAATATAGTACCTACACAGGTGGATTGCCCGAGGAAGCTCCGAACCGGTTTGTCGAGCAGGAGCAACGGCGACCGGAGTTCAACCGTGAAAATCGACCGAACCCCGGCGAAAGAATGCGTGAGATGGCCGATTCACTTAATCTCACCCCCGAACAACGCCAGCGCATGGAGCAAGCCCAGCGCGACATGGGCAGCAACCCAGGCGAGGGATTCCGCGCCATGCAGGAAATCCTCACGCCTGAACAGCGGGAACAAGCCGCCGCGTTGCGCGAGGAACGGGGAGCGGAATGGCGCGGCAGGATGGCGGAACGGATGGCCCGTAGTGAACAGGAAGCACGGGAAGCCCTTTCCCCCCAGGAATTCCGCCAATGGCAGGAAATGCGTGAAGAAAGAATGAATCAACGACGTGAGCGCTTTGCCGAGGGTGGCGGAGCCCCCTGGGGCGAACGTGGTCGCGGATCTGGGAATCAGTGAGGCACGCCATGATGAAACCCAAGGCCTTCACTCTTGTTGAGCTCCTCGTCGTCGTCGCCATCATTGCCATTCTGGCCAGCATCGCCCTGCCCAATTTTCTCGAAGCGCAGGTTCGATCGAAGGTTTCCAGGGTCAAGGCCGACATGCGAACCATCGCCATGGCGATGGAGACCTATCATGTCGACAACAACGCCTACCCCCAGGCGAACTTCGTCCCCCGCTTTCGCCGCTTCCGTCCCCTCACCACACCGATTGCATACCTCACGACCGTCCCCCAGGACCCTTTCAACCCGGTCGATTCCGGATCCTCCTCCTGGAGAAGGACCGGTGATTACCGGCTGGGCACAATGTCCCTGACGAGCGCCAGTCGCTGGGCGCTTGCCAGCGACGGTCCCAATCTGGTCAACAACACCGAACCGATCCGATTTTACCCTGGGTTCTCCCAGGCCCTCTTTTTCGGAGGCGTGTCTGGATTCGATTACACCCTCTACGACCCGACCAATGGGACCATCAGTCGTGGGGATATCTTCCGCGCCAGTGACTTTATCCCGAATTGATTGGCGGTTTGAAGCTTCAGCAGCAGCACAAAGTCCGGCTTGACCTCATCGACCATTGAGCATCGACTGCCCTGTCGTCGCGTAAACCTTGCACTTCGAGGAACCTTCATGCCGCCCGCAGACAAAAACTGGTCTCGCCATCAGCAGGACTGGGAGGAATTGGCAAGGCTGGATCCGATGTGGGCCGTTCTTTCCCATCCCGATATGTCGCGGAATCGCTGGGATGAATCAGCCTTTTACGACACGGGGCGGAAGGTGATTGAAGGGGAACGCAAGACACTCGAGTCTTTGGGCCTGCCCTCTTCATTCGACCGGGTTCTTGACTTTGGTTGTGGTTTGGGTCGCCTCACTTATGCATGGGCGCCCTATGCCAGGGAATGTGTCGGTGTTGACATCTCCGAGTCCATGGTTGCCCAGGCCGCGGAAAAGGCCCGGGCGTCAAATTGCCGGTTCATTCATAATGAGCGTCCCGATCTTACCCTTTTTGAGGATGCATCCTTTGACATGGTCCACACCCTGATTGTTCTCCAGCACATTCCCTCACGGGATGACATCGAGACTTACCTGAGGGAATTCATCAGGGTGACCCGTCCCGGGGGTGTGATCTATTTCCAGCTGCCCTCCGGCCTGCCCGTGAAACAGCGAATCAAAGTGAGGCGCTACCTTTATCACTTCCTGATGTCCATTGGATTCAAGTCAAAGTGGCTGTATGAAAAGTTTACCATCAACCCGATGAAGATGAATCATATCCCCGTGGAGCGAGTCCTTGAAGTCATGGGGGAGCAGGTTCGTTCCGTGAAAGTGCAGGATTCCAATCCGGTAACGACGACGTATATTTTCCAGAAACCGGATTGATCTCCCGAATGATTTGGCCTGTTGCTTGCGCGAGTACAATTCACCAAGTATGGATGAGGATTTCTTCCCCCCTACGATGAGCGATCTTCCACAAATCTCCCTCAATTTGATGAAAAAACGCCGACGCCGGTCTCAATTCCGACTGCGGCGTCGGCGCTACATCCACCCCAATGATGTGCAAGGTGTTTCCCAAGATCAACATCGTGGTGATGAGGAAGCGCCTCGGCAGAAGGCTCCCGAAAAGCAATCGGGTGTTTCCCAGGAAGAAGTTTCGGCCCTTCGGCAGGCTTATGAAGTTCGCCTCAAGGATGCCTCCGGCCGTGTCAACAAGGCTGAATCCATGGCGGCAGATCTGACGCGGGAGCTGGATGCAGTCCGCCAATCCCTCAAGCAGTCGGAAGATCGTTTTGATGTGGCGAAAAAGACCGTGGAGGATTCCCGTGTCCAGGTGCTTCGCGCCCGGAGTGACATGGAGTCGCAGCGGAAACGCATCCAGCGCGAGCGGGAGGAACTCAAGGAGCTGGCAGGGGAGGAGTTTATGCGCCAAATGCTCCCCATCATCGACAATATGGCGATCGCCCTAAGGAGTTGTAGCGGAGAAACCGAACCCTCCAAGCTGACCCAGGGATTGTTGATGATCCAGCGTGAGTTGAGCTCCACGATGGAAAATTTCGGTCTCAAACCGATCGATGCAGTCGGCCAGCCCTTCGACCCGCGCTTTCACGATGCGGCCTCCACGGCGAGAATTCCTGAAAAACCCGATGGGATCGTACTGGAGCAACTCCGCCCGGGATATCTCTACAAGACAAAGATTCTGCGGCCGACGATGGTCGTTGTTAACAAGCTTCATGATACACCAGTGACCAGGAGCTCGGAAAACCCGGCGACCGAAAGTGGGGATTCCTCCCAGGGGACGGCGATGGAGACTCCCAATACACCCTCTGGTACGGAGGAAAGGGTAATAACACCCCGGGCCTTGAGGACAATCACGGGCAAGCCGGTCGCCCCCCCGCCAGTGCGCCCTCTTGAGTCGGACAGAAAGGGCTCGGGGATGGACAAAACACCCTTCAAGGATGTGTCGGACCTCACGGACACTCAATTTTAGTCGTCCTCGTTTTTAACTGATCAAACAGCGGTTTATATGAGTTGGCTCTCCGGGGCTGCGAAACTGGTCCGCTCCTCCTTGACCGGGCGTCATGTTTGCTCCACTCTCTTGCGCCAGTGACGGGTGTGCCAAATCGCCCTGTCCGACACTTTCCCCTTACCCAATCTGGAGCCTCCGATTGTCTCAATTCAGTAGCACCTCCGAAGCAGCGGGGACGTCCACGCCCAAGCCCAAGTTCATCATCCGATTGCTGTCGTGCCTCGACCGGCTGATTCTTCGCGGCTGGCGTGTTTTCATTTCTCTCAAGTTTGGTATTTTTCTCCTCTCACTCCTCGGTGTTCTCGCCATATACGGCACAATGGGGTATGCCTCCAACGCAGCCCTTGGGGACAACGCCATCCCCATGGCCCGGGTTCAATTCTTTGAACAGCCCTGGTTTGTCGGCCTGATGCTTCTTTTTGCAGTGAACCTGATTTTCAGTACCTGGCACGTCACCATCATGAGCTTCACCATCTGGTGGAAGAGGGAGTTCCGGCGCTCGAAGGAGTATTTTCTCTTCGGAAAGACGCCACGGGCGGAGGTCCTCGTCCCCGGTGGTCGCGAGGAAGCGGAAAAAATCCTTTCGAAGCATTTCACCCGCGCCCACCGGGATGGGAACGCGTTCTTTGCCCATTCGGGGATTATGGCCCGCCTGGGCCCCACGATCATCCACGCGGGCATGTTGCTGATCATCTTTTCCATCAGTGCCAAAGCCGTTCTGATGTGGACGGGAATGATCGTCACCGAGGGGCGCTTCATTGCCGCCGAGGGCGAAATGACCAATGTGATCCATCAGCCTATCGATCCTGCCCAGCAAATCACGGAATTGAACCGGGAAGAACGCCACTTGGATGTCTGGATTCGCCTCCTTGACTTCGACGAGGTCAAGTATCCCAACAGCGACACTCCGGCGCACTTCCGGTCGGTCCTTGAGATTCTCGATCCCCGTGACCAGACGATTACCGTTGTTCAGGTCGACATGAATCACAGCTTCAGGATTTCGACAAACCTGGGGAAACTGAAGTTTCACCAGGCGGGGTATCAGGCACTTCCCGATGGCGAGGTCCAGCGCATCAATTTCGATGTTCGCAACCAACTGACCGGGGAACGGCTGGCCGTTGCCGATGCAAGCCCGGGGGTCCGGGTTCGTGTGGGCGAGACTCCCTACTTCCTGGAAGTCAGTGGTGCCAATCCCGCAGATCGATGGACGGTCTACCATATTCGGGACCCCTATACTCCCGTTGATACGGGTCTTCTTCTTGGCGGCAAGGAGTTGGAATACACCTTACAGGCGAGGGAATTTTATCCCGACTTCCGGATCAACCAGGAAACAGGCCTGCCCCACAGCGCAAGTGATGAGCCGAACAACCCCGCCCTGCGTGTGGCGATCATGCTCGACGGACGCGAGGTCGACACGACATGGCTCTTCTTCGACCGCCAACTTGATGAGATGATGCCCGAAAGCCACCCCCGCTTCCGTCCCCGTTTGGAGGATGTGCGGGTGAGAAGCGCCAATGTCCCCGAGGGGGAGACGTATGACTGGGACAATCCCGACCATGTAGTCTATGTGGTGGGGCTCTACAACCGGGAAACCGGCCTGCGCCTGGGGGAGGAAGTACTTGGCATTGGCGATTCAAGCCGTCCCTATGAGTATACCGCCCGCGTGGATCACGGGGAAACGGAGGCCGGGCAAAGCGCCGAGGGGCTCTTTGAAGTACGCATCCTTGGTCCGACAACCCGGTTCCTGACTGTACTTTCCGTGGTGGACGAGCCGACCGTTCCCTGGACGAACCTGGGCGTGGCCTTCATGGTCATCGGTTCTCTCCTTGTCTATATATACAGATACCGCGCGTTCTACGGTCTTTGGGACGAGGAAAAAGGAACCCTTCACATGGCCATCGTTCCCCGCTGGGGCCAGTCGCCGGTGATGGAGGAATTCAACGCCCTGATCGACAAACTTTCCCACGGTGCCGGGCCGATTCGACTTCATGACCCGGGCAAGGCTCCCGAACCGGAGGAAGTCCCGCCAGAACATGAAACCGTTAAACCATCCACTGCCTGAGAGACGAGGCCCCGCCCCGATGTTTTCCACATTTCGCGCCACATTTATCCTGCTCCTCGGTGTTTTTATCGCCACGAGTGTCCCGGCCCCTGCCGTCATCGAGGGAGGTGGTCAAGCCACCGAAGCACAAGACCGACAAGCGACGATTCCCAACAACCCGGAAGTCGAGGCAGCCATTCGTGGCTCCCGATTGGACATGGTCGTTGTCAATCATGAGGGATGGCGGGAAACCCTCCCCACCTTCGCCCGCCTGAAGATCTACGAAATCACGGGGCGCACGCGTATAGCCGGCCAGGATCCCCAGTACACGGTCCTGAGCATGATGTATGAACGGGACAAATGGGCCAGCGCCCGCATTATCCCCGTCGAGCACCCCGATATTTCCGAGGCCCTCGGGCTTGAGGGGAAATGGGTGACCCCGCGCCAGGTTTCCGCCAATCCGGGTATCAATGATTTCATCAACAGGATTCAGGAAGGACGTGATATACAGCGGCGATTGAACGAGGTCACCAACCTGCTCAATGCCATCGAGCAGGTCCACCGCCTCGGCCGCGAAGACCGTGTCCTGAACGCTTTTGAATTCGACGGCATCACCCCCCAGCAGATTCTTGACGTCATCGACGATCGGGAGGAGATGCGTCGCCTCCACTCGGAGAGGGATTCCCTCCGTCGTGACTGGAACAGCCGCCGCCCCTTCGTTCAGGCTGCCGAGCGCATCATCACCCGCACCCAGATTCTCTCCCAACTTTCCGAGGAATTCCTCGTCATCCCGGATACGGAATCCGTCGATGGACGCTGGGTGAGGCCCGCCGCCTTCAATCGTGGCGGCCCCCTGATGGAGGTCGCCCGGGACTTTGACAACTCCCTGAGCAGGGCGATCCTCATGGGGCAACCGGAGGTCATTGGCCCCGCCGTCGATCGCTTCCTTGATGTCGCCGAGATGACCAAGGTCTATCCAAGCGAAATGCACCGCCGCGTATTGAACAACTATGTGGCGTGGAATCCGTGGCGGCTCTCGGCCTGGATATACCTCTTCGGCGCCATGTTCATGGGGCTGCATATCTACTTCAGGTACCGCCCATGGTACTGGACGGCCGCAGCACTGCTCGGGATCGGATTCCTTATCCACACCAGTGCCGTCGGTGCCCGTCTATACCTGACGGGGCATGCCCCCGTCTCCAACATGTTCGAGGCGGTGACCTTCTTTTCCTGGACATTGATGCTTCTTGCCGTTGCCTTCGAGGGGTACAACCGGAAGGGGATTGTTGCCCTTGGGGCGATGATTCTGGCCTTCCTGTTTCTCATCGGGGCGGGACTGATGCCGCTTCACCAAACACGGCTTCACCCCATCCGTGCCGTGCTCAACAGTTATTGGCTGAATATCCACGTCACATTGATGTTGCTCAGTTATGCTGCCTTTGCCATCGCCTTTTTCTTTGCGAGCCTCTATCTGGTGCGCAGCTTCCTTGGCCGATCCGCGCTCTTTGGCGGAACACCGATCCTTTCCCAGGATGCCACCGAGGAGTTCGCCTACCGACTCGTTCAACTTGGCTGGCCCATCCTCACCTTCGGTGTGGCACTCGGGGCCGTGTGGGCGGATACGGCATGGGGACGCTACTGGGGTTGGGACCCAAAGGAAACATGGGCGTTGATTACCTGGGTCTCCTATACTGTCTATCTGCACACCAGAATGGTGCTGGGTTGGCGGGGGAGATGGAGTGCCATCGCCTGCGTGATTGGCTTCGTGATGGTGCTCATCACATGGTTTGGCGTGAGCTACCTGCCCTGGTTCGCCGGGGGACTGCACACCTACGCCTCCCCAAGCTGATGAATTGAAGTTCCAACAGTGCTGGCAAAAAATAAAAATGCCCGGGAAGGACCTGTTTCCTTTCCCGGGCATTCTCATTTTGTGTGGCTGGTCGGCTGTCTATTCAGGCATCGGAGGCATTCCATCGGGAAAGTTCTCCCAGAAGGTGGGCCGGAAACCTTCGGGGTTGTATTCCCAGTGCCATGGTTCGTGCATGTAGGGGAACCAACCAAAATCGGCCCCACGAAGGAACATCCACTTGTGGACAGGTGATTCACGCATGCGGACGACTTCGGACATTGGCCGCGTGGTGATCTCGCTGAAGGAAAAATCGCCGTGGCTCATCTGGAAGTCGATGGCAAGTCCAAGGGAGTGGGTTGAAAAACTGGCCACCGCCATGGGATTGTTCGCACGGGCAGCGGCCGCCTCGGCACGGGCACGGCTGCGATGGGCCGAACGAACGATCAGGGTCACGCCCTCCTTTTTCGCCTGCTCGCGCATCTCCAGATAGGACACCACGGCGTGGCGATTGAGCTTGTAATCCTCCTCGCCGGGGATCGGTACCCACTCGTCCTCCATGTATTGCCAGACCTCCTCGGTGGCCTGGGCGCGGACGACAACGGGATCGTGGCCGCTATTGGCCCGGCGTTCCGGAAAGACCTCCCGGAGTGCATCAACCATCTCTCGGGATACGTCCTCGTTTGGACCTGTCTGGCCGCCGGGGTAATCGTGGTGTTGCCAATCGAAGTTCCTGTACTTCTCCGCCAATTCCGGTTCCAGTAGATCCAGCGAGGACATGGAAGGGTCGTGGATGAACTTCAACTCGATGGCGCGAACGAGTTCCTTCACTGTCGTACCGGAAGGCGTCTCCCGGGCGGCCTTGTAGGCATTCAGCACACGCTCGTCACCGGCGGGATCGGCAAGGACCTCGCGTATATAATCAGCCCGCAGGCGTGTATATCCCGACTCGGTAAGGCGGACTGCTTCGCCCACCACATCGGCCTCGATGGTGAAGTCGACCTCCTTTACCTGACCCGCCTTAACGGTGACGGTGCGCACCGTTTCCCCGAGGCCGTTCTTGCGAACGGTCAGGGTGTGGGTACCGGGGGTGACCTTCAGGATCGAGTAAAAACCGTCCGCCCCGGTGAGGTATGTCTGCGGGTTCCCGCGTTTCCAGACCCATGCGTCCAGGACGGGATCGTTGTCCCCCGTGGTAATGGTTCCAACAATGATGGCCTTTTCGGGATCCTCCTTCCAGGGCATGGCGGGAATGGCGGCTGGTTCGCTGTATGGCGCGGCCACGTAGGCGCTGAAGTCACCACTTCCGTAGGACCAGATCGTGTTGCCGGGTGCGCCCTGGCGCCGTGCCTCGTATATCTGGGCAATGGGATCACGCCCCTGATGGATCCCTGGATAGACATGGCGCCCGTGGGAGTGATCGAGGAAATCGGCAAGAAGGACCTCGAAGGGATGGGCGGACCCAATGCGCCAGTAGATCATCGGGAAGATGGAATCGAGAACGCCCTGCTCCATCCAGCCGAAGGTGTCCTGCTTCCACGAGTAATGGCTTTCCGTGCCGGTTCCCTGATATCCACCGGGGACGCGCTTTACAATACCGAAGGGGGCTGCGGAGACCTTGATGGCGGGATTACGGCGGGCAATATCGCCGTATATACGCCCAAGGTCACGGGTAATCTGGGCGCGCATGAAATCGCCCCAGTCATCCCCGTCGGGATTCCCGTCGCCATGGAATCGCTCGACAGTCCTCGGGTCGTGGGAGAAGTCTCCCGTTGGTGTGCGGATCCGATCAAAATGAACACCGTCGATGTCATAATTGTCAACGATGTGCATGAGCACCTTGCGCGTCCATGAGGAGGCATCAGGATGCCCGGGGCTGAGCCACACATAACTGTCCGTCGTGGTGACCGGCTCGCCATCCGAATTGTGGATGACCCAGGAATCCTCCGCATCGGGTCCGTGGAGATGATAACGATGCTGGGGGGTGACATCATCGGGGGGGATGTCGGTCGTCATTGTGTGGGTATTGAAGTAGGCGTGGAACTCCAGATTGTTTGCCCGTGCCTCGTCGATGGCGAACTGAAAGGGATCCCAGCCCGGATCGGTCCAGTTGAATTGAGGCCCCCATGGTTCGTAGGGGCTTGGGTAAAGGGTGTTGCATTCCCCCCTGACCTGGAAAAGCACCGCATTAAAATTGCTTTCGGCCAAATTGGCCATGATGTCACGAATGCGATCCTGAGTTTCCTCCTTGGTCTCCCGGGCCCAGTTAAATCGACTGACCCAGCAAGCGCGAAGCTCATCGGGCGCCTGGGCCTGGACGGACTGGGCTCCAAAACAGGCAATTGCCGTGATGGCTGCAGCGGAAAGCAGGTTTTTGTTTCTCATTTGCTTCTCCCTCATGGTTTAAACCAGTGAACTGCAGGCTGGTTTCCGTAAACGATCTCATGCGATGATTGGGAGTGCAAGGGTAGGGTGAACGATCAATGAGGAGTGTATCACCTGCAAGAAGGTGTGGCATGCTGAACAATGTGTTGGGTGGGGCCTCCTCACGGGCCCTTCAGAACCACTGAGCCCAGTCGGGGTAGGCCTCGCGGAACTTGCCGGTAAGCTCCTCGCGGAACTCCTCGACCGTGGGTCCGCCATGATTCTCATCGAATTCACTGGCATACTGACGGGTCTGCCAATCGCGATAACGCTGAAGCTTCCAAAGCCGGAATTGATCCTCCGGCTCCATCGCTTCCGGCCCATCAGATTTTGGATCATAACGGAACGGGGCGGCCTCCCATGCACGAACAGTTCCATTATTATATGCGGCTAGGAGTTGTTTCCCATCCGCGCTGAACCTGGCGGCGAGGGGATTGCTCCCATAATTCTGCAGGACGACGCGGCTCGCCCCCCACTCTGCATCCCAGACCCGCACTGTATTATCGTATGACGTTGTGATAGCGAGTGCGCCATCGGGGTTGAATGCGGCGGATGTCACGATGTGTGCATGCCCCTCCAGCGAAGCGAGATGCGCTCCATTGGTGACATCCCAAATTCGTGCCGTAGCGTCCCTGGACGCAGTGACCATGCGGGTACCGTCGGGGCTGAAGACGATGGAGTCAACATAGTCTCTGTGGGCCTCAAGCGTAGTGACGTGATTTCCGTTGGCGGCATCCCAAATTCGCGCGGTGTTGTCTGCGGATGTAGTGACAATATGGGTACCGTCCGGGCTGAAGACGGCAGAATACACCCCGTTCGTGTGTCCCTCAAGTGTGGCGAGGTGCTCTCCTGTGGAGGCGTCCCAAAGCCGCGCGGTATTGTCAATTGAAGGGGTGACAATGCGGGAGCTGTCTGGGCTGAATATGGCGGAATACACCCAGTCCGTGTGGCCCTCAAGAGTGGCGAGGTACTCTCCTGTGGAGGCGTTCCACACCCGTGCAGTTTCGTCGCTTGAAGTAGTGACAATGCGGGTGCTGTCGGGACTGAAGACGGCGGATCGGACCGCTTTTGTGTGCCCTTCAAGCTTGACAAGCAGCTCTCCCGTGGCGGCATCCCACACCAACGCGGTCATGTCCGAGGAGGCGGTGACTAATCGGGTGCCGTCAGGACTATATGAGGCAAGCTCCACTTTTCCAGTGTGTCCCTCCAGCGTAGTGACATGCTCTCCCGAAGTAGCGTCCCAAACCCACGCAGTGTTGCCTCCGGCCGTGGTGACAATGAGGGTGCCGTCGGGGCTGAAGAATGCGGAATCCACCGAGTCCATGTGCCCCGCATCCATAGAAACGTATTTTCCCGTGGCAGCGTCCAAAACGTGTACTCTGCCGCCTCTGGACCCGGCAATAATGTGAGTTCCGGTCCGATTGAATACGGGGGGCTCAAGCCAGTCTGTTTGCCCCTCAAGCGTGGCGAGGTGCTCTCCCGTGGAGGAGTCCCAAACACGCGCGACCTTGTCTATTGAAGTGATGACAATGCGGGCGCCGTCGGGACTGAAGGTGGCGGACAATACTGCTTCTATGTGCCCCTCAAGCGTGACGAGCTGCTCTCCCGTGGAGGAGTCCCAAACTCGTGCTGTGTTGTCAAATGAAGTGGTAACAATGCGGGTGCTGTCGGAGCTGAATGCGGCGGACGACACACCGCTCGTGTGCCCCTTCAGTTCCACAAGTTGGTCTCCAGTCTCGACGTCCCTCACCTGCGGGTTGTTGTTCCTAGGTTTGGACACAAGGAGAGTGCCGTCGGGATTTAACGAGGTAAACTGGACATCCTCTGAATACCTATTGAGTTTCAACACGTGCTCTCCCGTGGTTGTTACCCACACCCGGGTGGTGGTGTCGTAAGAGGTTGTGATTATTCGGGCCCCGTCGGGACTGAACACGACGGACGACACTGTGCTTGTGTGCCCCTCAAGTGTGGCGAGGTTCTCTCCTGAAGCAACGTCCCATACTAGGGCGGTGTTGTCGCTGGAGGCAGTGGCAATGAGGGAAGCGTCTGGACTGAAGGAGGCGGACTCCACCGTGTCTGTGTGCCCCTTGAGTGTGGCGAGGAGTGCTCCTGTGGAGGCATCCCAAACTCGTGCGGTCTTGTCCAGGGATGTAGTAACAACGCGAGTACCGTCGGGGCTGAAGGCCGCTGAATACACCGAGCCCGTGTGCCCCGTCAGCGTCAAGATGCGGTCCCCCGTCGCGACTTCCCTAACCTGCGCGGTGCGGTCCCGGGAAGTGGTCACAAGACGTGTTCCGCAAGGGCTGAAGGTAGCAGAATACAAATTCTCTGTATGCCCCCTAAGTGTCGCGACCTGGTCCTTCGTGCCGCTATCCCATACCAGCGCGGTGCCGTTCAGGGGCACGGTGACAATGCGGGCGCCGTCGGGACTGAACGCGACTGAGATAACTCCACGTATGTGCTCCTTAGGTGAACCGACCTGAATTCCCGTGGCGCTGTCCCACATCCTCGCGGTTCCGTCTATAGAAACGGTGACAATGCGACCGCCGTCGGGGCTGAACACCGCAGATAGTACCATCAATGTGTGCCCCGTCAATTCTTGCAATGGAGCTCCAGTGGCGCTGTCCCAGACCCGGGAAGTGTTGTCGGCAGAAGCCGTAACAATGCGCGCACCGTCGGGGCTGAAGACGGCGGAGTGCACCGAGTTCGTGTGTCCCTCTAGCGTCGCAACGTGCTCTCCCGTCGCAGCTTCCCACACCCGCGCGGTGTTATCACTAGAGGCAGTGACAATACGGCTGCCGTCGGGACTGAAAACTGCGGAATTAACTGAGCGCGCGTGCCCTTCCATCGTGGCGATCTGCTCTCCTGTGGCGACATCCCAAAGCCGCGCGGTGTTGTCCTCGGACGCAGTGACAATTCTGATGCCGTCGGGGCTGAATGCGGCGGTCGAAAGCCAGCCTGTGTGCCCCTCCAGTCTAGCTAAATTCTCTCCCGTGTTGGTATCCCAGACCCTCGCGGTGTGGTCGCTAGATGAGGTGACAATGCGAGTGCCGTCGGTGCTAAAGGAGGCGGAACCCACATAATCCGTATGCCCCTTCAACTTGTGGAGTGTGGCTCCTGTGGTGGCGTCCCAAACCCAAGCCGTCTTATCCCTGGAGGCTGTGACAATGCGAGTGCCGTCTGGACTAAAGGAGGCTGAGTATACGAGATCTGTGTGGCCTTCCAAAATGACAAGCCCCAGATTCACCTGGGCTCGGGCGTACCCCCAGTCCCAATTCCTGTAATGATACGGAGTTTTCTTTAAGGCATCCAATGCCCAGGAAATACGCCTCTCTCGAAGGTGGGAATAAGCTTCTTGCATCGTGTATGATGCCAGAAGCCTCTCCGACTCATCCCGTGCCGCCAAAGCCTCGGCCGCCCGCTCCTGTTCGTCTAGTCGGGCTTGTTCCTCGGCCTCTTTTGCCTCTATGGCTTCTTGGGTTGCCTGTTCTGCCAATTCCCTATGATCTTCTGCAATTACCCGCTGCTGATCTGCGCGCAGGTAGAGCAGCGACACGCTTACAAGGTAGGCAAAAGCCACCGCTCCAATGACGGTGAGTACCGTGCGGCGGCGGCGGGATTTTTCTTTGGCAATCTTGGCCGCATTGGCCTCCTCCTGTTCCCGGCGCTC
>JAFIGB010000342.1 GCA_020831705.1 Candidatus Sumerlaeia bacterium
AGGAAGGCATCGCCGTGCTTTCGCCCCACGGCAGGGGCGATTGGTTCTATACAGGCCCCGGCGAGTCGGACACCCTCGACGCCATCCGGGAGGTGAAGGAACTCCTTCCCATCGATCCCGACCGTGTCTATCTGCTCGGCCACTCCATGGGCGGCTGGGGGGCGTGGCATCTTGGCCTTTCCCACCCGAATATCTTCGCCGCGATCGTTCCCATGGCCACCTGGCCACCCCTGCCCCGATTGGCAGCCGCACGCCATCTTGCGCCTTTCCTTATCCATGGTGCTGACGACGACATCATTCCCCCCATTGGATCCCGCCTTGCCGCCCAACACCTCGAATCGATGGGAATCCTCCACAAATACACGGAGGTGGGCGACCGCGGCCACGAATCCGTCCTGATCAGTGAAATGCTCGACGAAATTGGGGACTGGCTCAAGGGATGGGAGCGGGTCACCAACAGCCCCGAGGTTTTCCTGGCCAGCTATACACCTCGCCGGGGCGCCAACCAATGGCTCCAATTGGCGCGGGTTCATCGATGGACGGATCTCGCCACCATTGATGCGCGGGCAAAGGAGGGTCACATCGATTTCCTTACCCGTAATACACTTGGATTTTATGCCTTCCCCCCCATCGAACTTGTGGGCCGAAACTTGACAATTCGTATAGACGGCGAGCCCTTGGAGGTATCAGGCTACGACAAGGGTTCGGCGCTGCACCTGAACCGCGAAAGTGGGACCTGGAAGGTCGATATTGTTTCCTCCGGGGAAGTAAAGGCACCCGAGGCGCGTGTCTTGCACCAGATCGGGGAACGGGAACGGAACATCCCCCTCCTCGTTGCCGAAGCCGTGGCCGAGGCGGTCCCTGAAGGCTCCATCGTCCTGATTCCCGATGACCTTGTGGCACCGGAAATCTGGCCGGGGAACTTTACCGAGGATCACCTTCTGGACATGTTCCTTCATGAGGAGGACATGCTGTACTTCTTCCACATGACCGCCGGTGAGGCACGGGAAATCCTCGAGAACCAGCATGAGTGGTTCCCGCCATGGTGGGTGGGATTGACCACCTGGAAGGAGCGACTCCCCGAGGATGACGAGGCCCGCGCCGTGATTGTTGCGCCGGAGGTTCTCGGAAAACGCCTTCCCGCGTTCGGTCGCCCAACAGGTCTTTCCCTGCGCCGTGCCCTTTACGATGTCTTCAGGCTTCGTGGATATATCGAACCCACCGGGGATTAACCCCGCAGTTATTCAAAAAAAGGTCCGTACCCGTGACGAAATACTTCAAGTCCCGTTATTCCCTCGTTTCCTTCCTTGCCATTTCCTCTCTCCTCATTGGGCCAACCCTTGCTCCCGGCCAGTTGCTTCCCTCCGTCAGTTACGGAAGTTGGACTGATTTGGCCGATGGGGTGCGATATCGGGAGGGATCCAGCACGAGCCCTCGTTGGGCGGTTCAGATCGTGGAGGTGGACCTCAGCAATCCGCGAGTGGGTCTCCTTCCCGTGCGCAGCATGGTTTCCGGTGGTTATGAGAGGACAAGTGCCCTTGCCCAGCGCGTGGACGGTATTGCCGCCATCAATGGGGGGTACTTCGGGGGTGGGGTGAGCTACAGCCACTTCGAACTTTTCGATTCCATCAGCAGCATCAACGCCGCCAGCCGCCCGCCGCGTTCCACCTTCGGCATCGGGATGGAAAATGTACCCACAATGATCAGGCCGGTGGGAAGTGCGGGAATTCCCGTTCCCAGCGACCCCGCCTGGCAGAATGTCATCCACGCCATCGGTGGGGGACCGAGGATTGTGACCAATGGGGCGATTGATTCCCGCCATGTCGAGGAAGGCTTCGATGCTGCCTCCGGCGTGGGCCCCACCGTCCGCCATCCCCGAACGGCCCTTGGCCTGAACGAGGACACCAACACGCTTTACCTGGTTACGGTCGACGGCCGCCAATCAACCTGGAGCGTGGGGATGACCTTCAATGAGCTCGCAAGCCTCATGATAGACATCGGCTCCACCGTGGCGATGAACTACGATGGGGGTGGTTCCACAACGATGTGGGCTGATGGCGAGGTGAAAAATCGACCTTCCGATGGGAGCGAACGTACCGTCACAAATGCATGGGTCGTCGTTCCCGGATATCGTATAGACAACAGGGACCCACGCTTTTCCAGCAACGGTGGCTGGTTTTCCTCCGCAAATGATGGCTACCACCTTGAAAACTCCCTGGTTGTCTCCACAGGATCCCAGCCGTCCACGGCAACATGGACGCCGAACCTGAAGGAGCCGGGGCGCTACGAAGTCCGGGCCTGGTGGGTGGCCGCAAACAACAGGGTCCAGGAAACGCGCTATACAGTGCATCACCTCCACGGCACAACTACGGTGAACATGGACCAGACCACCAACGGCAGCCGCTTCAATTCCCTGGGAGTATTCGACTTCGAGGCAGGTGAGGATGCGCGGGTGACGTTGACCAACGTAGGCCCCGCCGATCGATTTGTCTCCGCAGACGCCCTGGAGTTCCTCTTCGTGGAGGACCTTCCCGAATCGTCATTGACGGATTCCTGGTACACCTACTGACGAAATCGTTTCCGTGATTTCGTCTCTTTCCAGGTGAGTATTTTCCCACACATCATCCACAAGACCCTGAACGCACAAGAGGCCTGCCATTGCTGGCAGGCCTCCTGGCGTGTAGATGGGGCGCGTGCTTACCCCAGCGATGCAGATCTCCACCAACGGTGGTGGTCCTCGTCGAGCTTGGCCTTCGAGGGGTACGGATAAAACTTCATGGCGTCACCGTTGCCGACATAAAATCCCCGGCGAATGGTGCGGTAGAAGCTGCCGACGTTGGGGCGCCGGTCAACAGTCTTGGTGATCTTTTTCCCATCCGAGACAATGCGAAGGCATTCGCTGATGTGATCCGGGTGGGAATAGGGAAGGTAGCTGGCGAGCTTGCCTTCCTTGTCCGTGTCTATCAACATATCCACCAGGAAGACCTTCGGATAGGATACCGGGTTCTGGAGGTTGGTGATGAACTGGACGAACCCCTTGGGAGCGAGGGAGGACACGATCAGGGCGCCGGCGGGGGAGAGCTCCATGTACATGTGTGGTCCATTTTGCTCCTCCTTCTCAAGCGTTTGGCCTTCCAGAGCAAGGGTCAGGCCGTCGCGGGTCACCAAATGGAGGTTCATCATGCTCTCCACCGGAATCCGTTCCAGGGCGCGATAGACGGAGATATACTTGCTTCGACGCGGGTTGCCTTCCCGGTGGGGCTTGCAGCTTTCCCGGGCCTTCTCCATGTCGATGGCGTCCCCCACCTTGTTCGGGTCGATCTCGATGAAGATTTCCTCGCCGGTCGTTTGCCGAAGATTACCAACGGCCATGTAGGCACCGAAGCTTTCAGGGTCCAGGTGGGAGGCAACCAGGGCCTCGTAGCGGTTGCACAGCAGGTAGAAGCGTACTTCCATGATGTCGTTTCCTTTCAGTATCCGATGCCGAGGAATTGGCCGATCATCGGGGCGAACTTCACGATGAGACCGGCGAAGACGATGCTGACGATGCTCGTGAGCTTGATCAGAATGTTGAGCGATGGGCCCGATGTGTCCTTGAACGGATCACCCACGGTGTCACCAACGACGGCGGCCTTGTGGGAGTCCGAGCCCTTGCCACCATGGTGACCGGCTTCGATGTACTTCTTGGCGTTGTCCCACGCGCCACCGGCGTTCGCCATATAGACAGCCATGGCAAATCCAGCGCAAAGGGTTCCCACCAGCATCCCCATCACCCCGGATACACTGAGCACGAGGCCAACTGCAATGGGAACAAGGAGGGCGAGGAACGAGGGAAGGATCATTTCCTTCTGGGCACCGGCGGTGGAGATGGCCACGCACCTGGCGTAATCCGGCGTTTCGGTTCCCTGCATGATGCCCGGCTTCTCGCGGAACTGGCGGCGCACCTCGTTGACCATCGCAGCAGCGGCACGACCGACGGCCTTCATCGTCATGGCGCTGAATACGAAGACCAGCAGAACACCGAGGAAGACACCGACGAGCACCTTCGGGTTTGTCAGGGTCACGTTGTAGAAGATCATGAAGTCGTCAAGGCTCGCGCGGTTATCAGCCAGCGAGTTGCCCTCCACATCGACCAGGTTCATACGGCGGGCATGGTGGCCAAGGTCGGCAATGACAAGGTCGAGGACCTCACCGGCGCGGGGGCCTTCATCAACCATCAGACGGACGCTGTGACTGCTCTTTGTCTGGATCGCGCTCACTGTATAGAGGCGGTTTTCCGTCTCGGAGCCACTTGATCCGGCTATATAGACACCGAACTTCCCAAAGCCAAGGTCCTTCACATGGAAGATATCATTCCCGGTGGGAGCAGGCGCTGTATAGGCCGCCGCTGCCTCGCGATGGATGCCGACGCGGATCGACTCCACGTAGCTCGCGAGAAGTGCCAGTGCGGTCAATGCAGCCGAGCCGATGGCGAAGCCCTTGCCGATGGCTGCCGTCGTGTTGCCAAGGGAGTCGAGCATGTCGGTACGCTCACGAACTTCCTTGGGCATGTCTGCCATTTCCGCAATACCGCCTGCGTTGTCCGAGATCGGGCCATACGCGTCGGTGGCGAGGGTGATGCCCAGGGTGGAGAGCATGCCGACGGCGGCAATGCCGATGCCGTAGAGGCCCATGAAGAGGTCTGTAAAGCCACCGGCGAGGGCGAAGGAGGACATCATGCCCAGGCAGACGGCGAGGATGGGAATCCAGGTGGAGAGCATGCCCTCGGCAATGCCACCGATGATCAGGGTTGCAGGGCCGGTCGTGGACTGCTCCGCAATGTTTTGCGTGGGCTTGTATTCCGCTGATGTCGCCCACTCCGTTCCCTTGCCAATGACAAGGCCCAGAGCGAGACCGATCATGATCGACCAAAGAATGCTCCAGGGAAGCCCCAGGATCATGACCACACCAACAGCGGCGACGACGATGAGCGCCGAGGCCAGATAGATGCCGCGATCAAGGGCGTGGAGGAGCGTCGTCATGGTCGCGTCTTCATTCGCTCGCACGACCAGAATTCCCACCACCGAGGCAAGAATGCCGACGGCGGCAAGGATGGCCGGGGCGACCATGTAGTTGAACATGACCTCGCTGCTCAGGCCCTGGGTGCTTGCTGCGGCGACACCAAGGGCTGCTGCGGCCAGAATGGCCCCTGCATAACTTTCGTATAGATCAGCCCCCATTCCTGCAACGTCGCCCACGTTGTCACCAACATTGTCAGCGATGGTAGCGGGGTTGCGGGGGTCATCCTCGGGAATACCCGCTTCCACCTTGCCCACCAGGTCGGCACCAACATCGGCCGCCTTGGTATAGATGCCACCGCCAACACGGGCAAAAAGCGCCTGGCTGGATGCACCCATGCCGAAGCAGATCATGACCATTGTGATGGTCTCCATCGTCATCGGCTCACCACCAAAAATAGTGTGGTGGAATTTGTAAAGATAGAGGAACCAGATCGAGTTGTCGAGAAGGGCGAGACCAACAACGGTCAACCCCATGACCGCACCCGAGCGGAACGCCACCCGCAATCCCTTGTTGAGGGACTGGCTGGCGGCATGGGCGGTACGGGAGGCTGCCGAGGTGGCCGTCTTCATTCCGAAGAAACCCGCCAGCCCCGAAAAGAAACCACTCGGCATGAAGGCAAAGGGAACAAGGTAGTGCTGGACGTTCAACCCAATCGCCATGAAAAGAAGGAGCACAAAAACGACGACAAAGAAAATTCCAACGACAAGGTACTGGCGACGAAGATAAGCGTAAGCACCCTCGCGAACGTAGGAGGCGATCTCCTTCATTCGGGGGGACCCTTCGGCCTCCTTCATCATGGAGCGGTAAAAGAAGGCAGCCGACCCCAGCGCGATAATGGAACAAAGCGGAGCCAGAAACCACCACATCGGTAGCTGGCGGTTAAACTCGTCCGCCACTGCTGCTGCGCCGTCGGGTTGTGCCCCGGCCATGCCAGCCATCAGCGCCAGGGCAATCATTGTTGCGACTACTGGAACTCGACTCTTGTTCATGGAAACCCTCTGTTGGAAAAAATGATCGCCGCGCGTCAGGAATGGGAATGAGATCCCTTGGAGATGCCGCGGAGGCTACATACCGGATCCTATATGTCTGATTTTTGGGTGGTACTTCCCTCAAATGACCTGAATCCAGCCGTCGAAGGCGACTCCCCAGCCTCGACGCCCCCTAATTAGTGGCTTCCAGCGGCGGGCCGCAAGGGCTAAATCGGAGTTTGGGCATAAAATGTATCGAGCTTGTCCACTTTAGCCGCTCCAATCATCATTTATGCCCTTCCTCCCGATGGCCGCCGAACAAATCACGCTTCTGATCAACACTCAATTCGGACATCAAATGGTGATGCCCCGCCCCGGAAACCGCCATGACACGAATTTTATCCGGCGCGACACGCTGCAATTCTTCCACCATTCCCTTGGGAATGTAGGCATCTTCCGGATCATGAACAATGATGATTTCCGGCGGGCTTGCCTTGGCGAGCACCTTTTTGAGCAGGGCGACATTGTCGAGGGTCACCCGCATAAGCCGCGCCTTGAATGCACCATGATGGCGGCGCACTACATCCTTCACATTGGAAAACGGTGCGAGGAGCACAACACGGCGAACGGGATTTTTGAGGGCAAAATCCAGTGCCAGGGCCGCGCCAATGGAATATCCGGCCACGGAAAGGGAGCGCCCCCCGCTGGTCCACCATTCCTTGTCGCCAATTCGCCGTCCGTGAATGGTACCCACATTGGTGAGGGCTTCTTGTGTTGTGGCCTGAATATTATCCAGGCTCGGAGCCCCCTTCATATCGCCATATCCGGGGTAATCCATGGCAAGAAATCCGTGGTCCTCCAACCGGAGGGGTTCGAGATGCTTGAACCAGTTGATCCCCTTACCGGTACGACCCGGAAAGAGGACCCAAAAATGAAGGCCCTCTTTTTCCGCAGTCGTCGGGCCAAGATAATAGACCTTCCCCTTCATGAGTTTCGTCTCCACTTGCACGGAAACGACTCTTTCAGGAAGGGCGTCCATATCCTCCTGCGTATATCGCCTGGAGCCCGGGAGGAGCCGTTTCCAGGTCCAGGAGTAACCATGGAGGAAGTAGGATACGAAAAGCGATGCAATGATCCCAGTAATTGCACCGGATATAATTCCCGGGATCATCTTTCAGTTTCCTCCCCGTTCCTGCCTGTTATTTGGGCATGCAAAGGAAAGCGCCCCACTCGTCCAGTTGATACTTGCGGAGAAGGGTAAATCCATTGGCCTTCACGGCGTCCACGACGCTCGCTTCCTCCGACCAGAGAAATCCGGAGAGGGCCATGGGTTTGTTGATGGAGCGCAGGGAGGGAAGCAGGGGGTAGAAGCGTTCACTGAGCATGTTGCAGACGATGCGGGACGGTTCGGGGCAACCCTGCTCCATGGCGGCCTCAAGCCCCTTGGCGGGATCGGGTGACAGGATGAACTTCATTTTGTCCCGCACGCCATTGAGTTCTGCATTGAGGTAAAAGTTCTCCTCGCAAACAGGGTCGTATTCCACCCCGATTGTATAGATGCCGCCGAGCTTGACCGCGGCAATGCCGAGAATTCCCGAACCCGTGCCAATATCCAGGAGGCATTCCCCCGGTTCGAGCCAATCCTCAATGAGGCGCATACAAAGCTGGGTTGTCTCGTGGGTGCCGGTGCCGAATGCCTGGCCGGGCTCGATTTGGATGAGGAAGGCGTCGGACTGGGCCTCTGCGGGAAGTTCCGCCTCCCAGGGAGGGCCGACGTATATGCGCGGGCTGACCTGAAGGCGGTGGAAGTATTGACGCCAGTTGGCGCCCCAATCCTGGTCCTCGATTTCCTCGGGGTCGAGAATGGCGACGCCACGCCCCAGAGTTTCCTCGGCCATGCGCGCGAGGGCCTCCGGGTCGATGCGTGTATGGCCATCATCTGGTGAGGGGAAGAAAAGCCGTGCATTCCGGGGGGGGAGGTTCTCTGCTTCGGCGGTAAAGCCCGCAGGTTGTTCCTCAATCCCGATGGATCCCAGTTCCTCCAGCACCCGCCAGGTGAACATCTCCCACTGTTCCGTCGTTGGCGCTTCCCGGAGTGTGATCCGCCATGTTGGCCATTTCTTGCTCATTCAGGTCATCCGTTCATGTCTGGTTTTCGGGCCGGTCACGACACCGATTGATGACCTATAAACTCCTCCAGGATGCGGCGGCAAACACGAAGACGATATTCAGCCGTCGAGCGGATGTCGCTGATCGGGCTGATCTCCGTCTTGAGGACTTCCCAGGCTTCCTCGGCGTCGGCACCGTTGGCGAGGGTCTCCTCGGTCTTGAACGAGCGGATGGTCGTTGGTGCCACCGACCCCCAAGCGAGACGGAATTGCTTCCCACCGGGTGTCGAGCCACCCGCGCAGACGACCTTGCTGATGGCCTGGGCCTCCCGCGTTCCGACCTTGCGGAAGTACTGATTCGGCTGGAGGGCCGCGTGGGGGAGCTCGATCGCCGTAATCAATTCCGATCCATCCATGATGGTTTGTCGGTATCCGGTGTAGAAGTCACTGAGGGGAACACGGCGCTCCCCCTTCGTATTGGCAAGGACCAACACCGCATCATACACCATGAGCACCGGGACGGTATCGGCAGCGGGGGAGCCGTTGGCCACGTTGCCCACCAATGTTCCCCGGTTTTGGATCTGGAGGGCGCCGGTAACCCGGGCGCTTTCCACAAGGAGGGGCCACCGTTCGATGACCAGTGGGTTCATCCGCACGTCTGTATAGTTGGCGAGCGCGCCGATGGAGATCCCGCCGTCGGAAGTCCCCGTGACGTGGCGCCATTCGCCAGCAAGGCGGTGGAGCGAGATATACGTCCTGCCGGGCATTTTCCCATCATTCATCCAGACCATCACATCGGTGCCGCCTGCGATGGGAAAGGCGTCGGGATGGGCGGCCTTCATTTCGAGGGCCTCCGCGATGGTGAAGGGCACCAGGCACTTGAGGGTGTTGATGTTTGTTCGTGTGTTCATTTTCCAGCTGCCTCCCCGATGGCCCGCTCCACCGATTGATAGATGCGTGTATATCCGGTGCAGCGACAAAGGTTCCCTTCAAGGGCCTCACGAACGCCGCCGGGCGCCTTCTCGGGCTGGCGGAGGAAGTAGAGCGCCGACATGAGCATTCCCGGTGTGCAGATGCCGCACTGGGCGCCACCCTCGCAGATAAACGCCTCCTGGAGGGGGTGGAGTTCACCGTCTATACAAAGTCCCTCGACGGTTTCGACCTCGGCTCCCTCGGCCTGGCAAAGGGGCACCATGCAGCTCATCACGGCATCCCCGTTGAGGAGCACCGTACATGCGCCGCATTCCCCCTCGCCGCAGCCGTACTTCGTTCCGGGGGAAAGCTCCTCATTTCGCAGGGCGTGAAGGAGTGGTGTCATTGGGTGGGAGTGGAGATCCACTTCCTTCCCATTCAACTTCAGGCGGATTGGTTCAGTCATCAAGCAACTCCTCGGCGATGATGGGGATCTTGTTCAGGGGACGGCGCAGGGCCATGGATACTGCATTCAGGACAGCCGGCCCCGGGCCATCCATGGGAATCTCGCCCACCCCCTTGGAGCCAAAGCCGCCGTACTCGTAGGGGTTCTCAATGAAGTCCACCATGATCGGTGGCGCGTCCATTGTTGTGGGGATGATATAATTCGTCATGTGGGTATTGATCATGGCGCCCTCCTCAAGGACGACATTCTCGCAGGTCGCCCAGCCAATGCCCTGGGCGATGCCCCCCTCGACCTGACCCTTTGCAAGGGTGGGGTTAATGACGGTGCCAATGTCATACACGCCCCAGAAATTCTCCACGGTCGGGTGCATGGTGACGGGGTCGATGGTTACCTCGGCAATGTTGATGCCCCAGCTATACGCGCCGTAGGCGCTTCCCCGGTACTTTTCGTCATCCCAGTACAACCCCGGCGGTGCCTGATATTTTGCTTCGCCAAGTGTCTCCCCGTGGGTGGCATGATAGTCGGCGATCGGTGTTCCGTTGAGCTTGCCCTTCAGGTCATGGGCGGCGCGTTCAACAAGACGCCCGACCACGCTGCATGTCCGCGAGGCAACCGTCGGGCCGCTGTTGGGAACCTTGGAGGTCTGCGGCTTGACGAAAAGAACATCATCCACCTCAAGGCCAAGAACCTCTGCTGCAATTTGGGGGAAGATGGTTTCCGTGCCCTGGCCCATCTCTGTTGACGACACCCGGACTTCCACCTTGCCGTCCCCCCGCGTGGCGAGGGCGACCCGGCTGGCGAGATAGACCTCGCCCGAGCCGGTAAATCCCGTTCCATGGAGGAACACCGACAACCCGATGCCCCGATTGGGAATGGGTGCGATTTTCTTTGCCCGGTTCCAGTAGTCCGCCATCTGAAGACCCTTGTCGACAATAGCGTCCAGCATCGGATCCCCCTCAAGGGCCTGACCCGTCGGCAGGACGTCGCCCTTTTTCAGGAAGTTCTTCCGCCGGAATTCCACCGGGCACATGCCCAGTTTCTCCGCCAGGGCCGACATGGCCGATTCGATGGCAAAAAGACTTTGGGGCGCCCCGAACCCCCGGAACGCGCCGTAGGGGGGCGAGTTCGTCGCGTATGACTTGCCGACAAGACGCGCAGCCTCCCATTTGTATGGCCCCGAACCGTGGAGAATTCCCCGGGAAAGCACCACGGGCGACAGCGTGATATAAGCTCCTCCGTCTATACGGAAGTCACAATCGAGTGCCTTCAGCTTGCCGTCCTTCGTACAGCCGATGCGAAGGCGCGTTTCCGACGGATGGCGCTTCGTGGAGCAGGCCATGTCCTCGGCACGATCGTAGATCATGCGCACCGGGCGTCCCGCCTTTCGGGCAAGGAGCGCCGTGTGGATGGCCACCGTGCTGGGGAAGTCCTCCTTGCCGCCAAAGGCCCCGCCCGTCGTTTCCTGAAGAATGTCCACCTGGCGATCGTCCTTCAGACCAAAGGCCGTCTTGACAGCCTTGTGGACGTAATAGGGGCATTGGTGGGAGCCGCGAAGGTGGATGTTGTCCCCATCCCACCAACCGACGAATCCGTTCGGCTCGATATAGACATGCTCCTGGGCACCGGTGCGATAGACCTCCTCGAAGACAACATCGCATTCGGCAAACGTCTTTTCGATGTCTCCCTCCTCGATGAGATATTCCTTCTGCAGGGAGCCCTCGCCAATTTCGAAGGCGGCAGACTTGTCCTCCTCGTAGGTGATTGTGATCGCCCTGGCTGCATCCTCCAGAAGCCCGGCGTCCTTGTGGGCGAGGAGGAGAATCGGCTCATGTTTGTGCTGAACAAATTCCTCCACCAGTGCGGGCTGGTCCTGCTCGATGAGGACGACAACATTGCGCGGGAGGTCCTTCGCCGTGGCGATGATGAATTCATCCCAGGGGATGCCCTCGCCGAAGGAGATATCCACAATGCGGCCCTTGGCGATGGTGCTGCGGATCGTCTTTCCGTGGAGGCAATCAGGGATGACATTGTCATCCACGTAGCGGGAGGCACCAGTGACCTTCTCGCGGCCCTCGCGGCGAAGGATCGACTGGCCAATATATCGGTAAGGTGGGGCAATACTCATGGGAACTCCCGGAAGTGGATTCAGGAGGCCGCACTTTCGGCGGTCAACATCCCAGAAAAGCAGCATGGCAGGGAGCGGTCAAGGTAAGAGCGCCCATTGGCTTGTCCAAATTGCTTGTTGGGGGGGATCAGTGTCCCGGGCGGAAGAATGCCATCCCCGTGCGACCATTGGAGGTCTCCCGTTCCCGGGGCACCTGATGGGGCTGCACCACCCGCCAGGTGGGAGGTTCCACCCAGCCGGGTTCGCCGGGAATCAGGGGGGCGCCATCACGGGGATTCACAGCCATCATGTCATATCCGGCAGGGAGTTCCAACGTCGCCTCGCGCATTTCATCGGGAAGGGATTCCCAGCTGGCAGCGAGGAAGTCCGCCCAGATCGGCCCGGCGGCATGGCTTCCCGTTTGGCCGGGAGCCAGGGAAAGGGGAAGATCAAATCCCACCCAGGTCACCACCACATGGTGGGGGGTAAAGCCTGCGAACCATGCGTCCTTGAGGTCGTTCGTGGTACCGGATTTCCCCGCCACCTTGTCCCGCAGGTCCCTTGGAAGGCGCTGGCGCAACGGTTGCCCCGTCCCGTGGGTCATCACCCCGACGAGCATTTGCGTCAACCAGGCCGAGGCCCGGGAACCGACCAGATTCTCCTCCCGGGGAATGGCGATATCGATGGATTCACCGCCGTGGCTTCCCGCCATGCGGGTGATCAGGCGCGGTCCCCGCGCAAGCCCCTGATTGGCAAGGGGCTGCCATGCGGCGGCCAATTCCAGGGGGGTGACATTCGTTGTCCCAAGGACAACAGGCCATTCGAGGGGGAGGTTCCACGGTTGGTTTCCGTGGCGTTGAAATTCTTTGACGTAATTGAGGGAACGCCTCAGGCCGACAGTCTGGACGAGATTGATTGTCGGGACGTTGCGGCTCCGTTCCAGCGCACGCTGCACGGTCACCGATCCCATGAACTGGTTGTCGTAATTCCGGGGCGAATACCCGTCACCGAATCTCAATGGCTGGTCACGGAGCATCGTCCATGGTGTGACGGTTCCCTGTTCCAGTGCGGCCGCGAAGAAGAAAGGCTTGAGGGTCGAACCGGCCTGGCGCCGGGCCTGGACGGCACGATTATAGAAGCCATGGTTCAACGGGTCGTTGTATTGACGTCCACCCACCAGGGCGAGAATGTCACCGGTTCGCCGATCCAGACAAACAAGGGCACCCTGAATGCGGCGGGTGGGAACCAATTCGCCGCGGAACATCCCCCGATCACCCATGACCTCCTGCACGCGGATGTCGACGCCCTCGCCCGGTTGCAGGTTTTCCCCTTGCGTGAAATACGAGCGTGTGGCTTCCGGGATCGGCAGGTCACCGCGCCATCCACCGGGGAGTTCCACCACAATTGAGTTGGAATAAATCGCCACGACCTTCGCCATGCGGGTCTGGCCGCGGGCGGGATGTGCCCCGTAATCCTCGTTTGATTTCTCCCGCTGGAATCGAACCTGCCGCCCGGTAATCCAGTCGGCCTCCACCGAATCGAGTCCCGCGCGCAGCGTCTCCTGCGCAATGGTCTGCAATTGCTGGTCAATCGTTGTCTCCAGCATCCACCCAGCCGCGGTCAATCGATCGCCGCCAAGGCCCTCCATGCGCGACGCCTCGCGGCGAACGGCATCAATGAAGTACGGCGCACGCCCCACGGGAAGGGGTTCCGGGTTCAGATCCAATTCCTCCTGCACCGCATGACCGTAATCGGCGGGGGAGATGGAATTGGTCTCCAACAACTTCCAAAGAACCTGATTACGCCGGGTAACGGCCCGCTCGGGGTCGTTCAGCGGCGAGTAGCGCTCGGGAGTTTGCGGAAGACCCGCCAACAGGGCCGCCTCGGGAATCGTCACATCAGTGGCCGACTTGCCAAAATACGCCCGGGCAGCCGCTTCCACTCCCCAAGTGCCGCTCCCGAGATAAATCTGGTTCAGATAAACCTGAAGAATCTGGTCCTTCGTGTAGCGGCGTTCCACCTGCAGGGCGATGAGGAGCTCGTTGAACTTCCGACCGAAAGTCCGCTCCGTGCCGACGCGGGGAAGAACATTGCGGACCGTCTGCATTGTAATGGTGGAGGCGCCCTGGCTGACCCGGCCGCGACGCATATTCATCCACGCCGCACGGGCAATCCCGAGGGGATCGACGCCGTAGTGCTGGTAGAAGCGCTCGTCCTCAATGGCAATGAACGCATTGGGCAGGTATTCGGGAAGGGCATTGAGGCCCACCACATGGCGCCGCTGTTCATAGAGCGCCGAGACCACCTGGCCATCACGATCCAGAATCACCGTCGCTTCCGGTGGATTGTAAATTTCAAACTCATCAATGGGCGGGGGATCATACAGCCATGCCACCATGGCCCCCAGTGCAAACCCGGCACCTGCCAATGGGAGACAAAGGAACACAATGCCCACCCAGGCGGTGAGCTTCAGGAGAAGCGGTGAACGCCCCCCTGCGCCTTCCGTCCGCCGGCGTATCCTTCCCCGCAGCCTTCCCGCCCCCCGTCCGGTTGCGGAGTCAAAAAGTTCCTCCTGGCTCCCGGTTTCCAGACGATCCTGCCGGCGAAAGATACCCATCGACTTTCAATCCCATCCGGCCCCATGGCCCGGTTTTGCCCTGTGAAAGTGCTATTTCACAGGTTGCCCTGTTGGGTAGCCCCCCCCCCGACACCATGGCAAGTCTTTTCGGATTTGAGGGATTTGGGTGCGGGGGGGGAATTGAGCGTAGAATCGTCAGCGAAAGGTTGACGACACTTACATGATTCCCAAATGATGCGCCAATCGTAAGTTGCGCCTGCATGGCGCCCGATAGCAGTGCATTGAATGTCCAAGGTGAGGGGAGTACCTCAGTCCCCATCGTGCAGCCAGCGCAGCCGCTGCTGGCCGGAAGTTATCATCCATGACCGAGAACCAACATACCGAGTGGAAGGAATCGTGGCGTGATGAGCATCTGAAGTGGGTCTCGGCGTTTGCCAATGCTGAGGGGGGAACACTTGTCATTGGCAGGAACGACAAGGGGGAGGCCGTGGGTGTGCCGCGTGCCCGGAAGCTCCTGGAGGACCTCCCCAATAAAATTCGTGACATGCTGGGGATTATGGTGGACGTCAATTTGATAAAGGAGAATGGGCGGGAGTTGATTGTGATTGTCGTCGAATCCTATCCCTACCCGGTGAGTTACAAGGGCGAATACCACTATCGTTCCGGAACAACCAAGCAGGTTTTGAAGGGTGCGGCTCTGGATCAGTTCCTCCTGAGGAAGCAGGGAAAGCATTGGGATGGAGTGCCGCTGCCAGGCTTGAAGGTGGACGCCCTCTCCACCGATGCCATTACCACCTTTCGTCGGCTGGCAAGAAAGTCGTCCCGGTTGGACAGCGATGATCTGGATGAGGAGCGGGGAGTTCTCCTGGAGAAGCTGCATCTTTACGAAGACCAATACCTGAAGAGGGCGGCCTCGCTTCTTTTCTTCAAGGAACCGGAAAAATTTACGTCGGGGGCGTTTACGAAGATCGCGTTCTTCCGTTCCAACACCAATTTGCTCTTTCAGGATGTTGTTTCCGGCAACCTGTTTGATCAGGCCCTGAAGACATTTGACCTGTTGGAGACGAAGTACCTGATCTCCACGGTGACTTATCAAGGGATTCAGCGGAGGGAGAGGCTGCCTATTCCCAAGGCTGCCCTGCGGGAGGCTGTTCTGAACGCCCTGGTTCACAAGAACTATGGCGTGGCGACCCCGGTTCAAATCAGTGTTTATTCCGACCGATTGATCATTTGGAACCCGGGGGAGTTGCCCGCCAACTGGACCCCCGAGCGGCTGAAGAGCAAGCACCCGTCGATTCCATACAACCCGGCCATCGCCCACACGTTCTTTCTGGCGGGCTTGATCGAGGCTTGGGGGCGGGGATTTGAGAAAATCTACGCTGCCTGTGCGATTGAAGGGCTCCCTGAACCCCGAATTAAAAAAGATTCCGAGGGCCTTTGGATTGAATTGCAATTTCCAGAGGTGGATGAAAAGTGGGATAGAAACTGGGAAGATGTGGGTGTCATCTCGGAAAATGGGGATGAAAACGAAGCAGAGTGGGATGAAAACGCAGCACAGCGGGATGAAAATGAAGAAAAGTGGGATGAAAATGAAGAAAAGTGGGATAGAAACCGGGAAGTTGGGGATGAAAACGAAGCAGAGTGGGATGAAAACTTTGAAAATGGGGATGAAAACGAAGCAGAGTGGGATGAAAAATTTGAAAATGGGGATGAAAAGCGGGAAGATGGGGATGAAAAGTTGGGTGAAACGGCTTGCAGGTTGGGTGAAACGGCTTACAGGTTGGGTGAAACCGCCGAGAGGTTGGGTGAAAAGTTGGGTGAAAACAAGGCAGCCATCCTTCTGCTGATGCTTGAGTCCCCGAAGATTTCGTCCAAGCGGGTCGCGGAGAAACTCGATCTTAGTGTCACTGCGATTGAGAACAACGTCCAAAAGCTCAAAGCGGATGGATGGCTGGAACGAGTCGGCCCCGCAAAGGGTGGCCATTGGAAGGTTCTACTGGAAAGGCTGGAGGAGGGTGACTGATGGCGATGCATCCCTACTCCGAAGACGCCCTAATCGAGCAGCCAATCAATCAGCCATGGAGGAAATGACCCTCGACCGAGGAACCCTGAGCGTGGTGGAGGCTAATCGCGAGGTCTATACGCTGCTGAAGTCGGGGCACCGGGTGACGCTTCAGGATGCCTAGGGACGCGAGGAAACCCACCGGGTGCGCTATCTCGATTGGGACAACTTCAATGTCCCATCCTGAAGAACTTCCTGAGCTTTGCGATCGAAGGACTCGCCAGGGTTTCTCAGTGGTTTACCCATGAGAGGTGTCAACCATCCCACTCCTTGAAAGTCACTTTTCACCGAGAAAAATTCCCACTGATCCGATACCAAAGCTCGGTGATGAGAATGTGGGTGTTGGAAGCGAGTGGCATTTTCCCGAAGTGGGCGATGAGCAGGGATCGAGATGGTGGGCAGATCGCCCCCCCCCGATTTTTTTTTATCAACCATCAACGTGTCACTTGCAACCTCGGGGAGGAGTCGTTACCACGGGAACCTTGCGTTGGAATCGTTGGGGGATGGTTGCCCCTCGGTTTGAAGCGCATGGGGAATTTGCAGCTTGCGCCATCGCAGGGAGCGGGTAAGAAACGGCCCTGTTCGATGGAGGACTAAATCAACCCGGCGGTGTTGTCTCGATCATGAAGGTGAAAGAGAATATCAGCCTCAGGGAAAATGTGGAAGCCTGGTCCTATCTGGCCCCGGCAACGATTATTCTCCTGATTTTCTGGTTCATGCCTGTGGTTGTCTCCCTGGCGATGAGCTTTGGCAATATTACGGCGCTCAAACCCATCGATGAGATGGAGTTTGTCGGCCTCAGCCAGTACACATCAGCCCTGACGGACCGGAATTTCCAGAAAACCCTTTGGAATACCGTTAATTATGTCGTGTATTCCGTCCCCCCCACGCTGATTCTCGCTCTGGGAATTGCGATGCTTCTCAACACGAAGATTCGCAATCGCGGGGCTTTTCGCACCATTTTCTTCCTTCCCTACATTACCACCTGGGTCGCCATTGCGATTGTTTTCAGGTATCTCTTCCACCGCGAATTCGGCCTCGGGAACTGGCTTCTTGGGATTATTTCCGTGGATTTGCTGGGGATGTCCTCGGCGTGGAGGCTGGAATGGCTTCAGGAACCCCGTGGCATCTGGGAAATGATGCTGTTTGGCCCCCTTGGCGTCTCCATTGCCGACATGCCTTTCGGGGTGGATAATATCGTTCGCGGACCAAGTCTCGCCCTGACCTCGATTGTGATGACCAGTGTCTGGCGCGACACGGGTTACTTCATGGTGATTTTTCTGGCAGGGTTGCAGAATATCGACAAAACTCTCTACGAGGCGGCCTCCATTGACGGGGCCAATGCCATCGACCAGTTCAAGGCGATCACGTTCCCCCTCCTCAGCCCGGTTTCGTTCTTTCTACTGATTATCTCCATGATCGGTGCCTTCAAGGTCTTCGTGCCCCAATTCATGATGACTCCCACCGGCGGACCCGACAACAGCACGATGCCCCTGGTCATGTACCTGTATCAGGAGGGCTTCAGTGGCGAGTGGAGGTTGAGTTTCGCCGCTGCGGTTGCCTACATCCTGACGATGATCATCCTGTTGCTGACCCTTGCCCAGAACCGGCTCTTTGGGCGGAAGGTGGAATACGGTCAATGAATCCGATCGACCTTCTCGCGACCGCCGATGGTGGGCTGACTCTTTTCCGTCTCGTCCTGCGGCTTGGCTTTGCCCTCTTCCTCATCGTCCACTTGGCGGGGTTGGGACTGATTCTCGTCCAGACCTTTTCCCCGGTGGGGGAGCGGCGGACGAAACTCGGCATTATCACCCGCAAAATTGGCCGATTCTTTATCTACGAGTGCCTGGTTATTGGCTCCATTGTCATGACCGTGCCCTTCTATTGGATGGTCGTGACGTCTTTCAAGGACGCGGAAACAGCATCATCCGCGGATCCGATCTGGACTCCCACACGGATTCAGGCAACTGTATTGCCGGGCGAGGGACTGGATATGATTCCCGTCCATATTCTCGGCGTCTCCCAGTCTGAAGTTGCCGGTGAGGAGATCGCCACGGTTGTTCCCATGGAGAACTTCCGTTTCCGGCGCATTACCGAGGGGGGTGCCCGGATAACCCGCCAGGTTCCCGATCCACCGGAATCGGTCATGCGCGTCCCTGCCAATGCGGTGGAGCGCAACCCCGTCATTTCCTTTGCCATGGATAACTACCTCAATGCGTGGTACCGGCCCGAGGAGTCATCGCGGGGTCAGGTGAACTTCTTCACGTATTTCTTTGTTTCCACGCTGACATCCGTCCTGGCGACAACGGGGACACTGATGACATCGGCCCTGGCGGCGTTTGCCTTCGCGCGGCTGCGGTTTTGGGGGAAGAATTTCTTCTTCTATGTGATTCTGGCCACGATGATGGTGCCGGGCCAAGTGCTCCTCATTCCCAACTTCCTGATCCTGTCCAACATGGGAATGCTGGATACCTACGGGGCGCTCATTGTTCCCTGGCTGGCCTCGGTCTTCACCATTTTCCTGATGCGGCAGTTCTTCATGACGATCCCCGAGGATCTTTGGGATGCGGCTCGAATCGATGGTGCCTCGCGTTTCCGGTATCTTTGGCAGATTGTGGTGCCCCTGTCGCGGCCGGTTTTCATTACCGCCGGCATTTTCGACTTCCTGAACAACTGGAATTCCCTCCTTTGGCCGCTGATTGTGACCAGTTCACCCAATCGACGGACGCTGATGGTGGGTCTTCAGAACCTCAATGATGATGCCGGGGCGGAATTCCACATTCTCATGGCGGCGAGTTGCTTCGCCATCCTGCCCATCGTGATCCTGTTCTTCTTCCTGCAACGCTTCTTCATCGAAGGCATTGCCCGAACCGGGCTCAAGTAGTCCTTATCTTTCGAAAATTCAGGGGTTATGGTCGGGTTTTCGCCAAACCTTTTGGTGCTCCCGGCCA
The DNA here is from genome assembly GCA_020831705.1 of Candidatus Sumerlaeia bacterium. Classification (GTDB taxonomy): domain Bacteria; phylum Sumerlaeota; class Sumerlaeia; order SLMS01; family SLMS01; genus JAFIGB01. Next base: position 19,211 of record JAFIGB010000342.1, read on the forward strand.
TCCTCTTTCATGGTGGCAGGCGAAACGGATGGTTTCCATCACGCACCATTTGGCTGTTGCCATGGTGGCCGGTCCCATGGCAGTATTTGCGAGAATACGAGGGAAGGAATACGTCCTTGAAGGTCACACACCCCCCCAAAGACAGCCTGGTAGCGGTCGCTCTGACGATGATGCTTGTCGGTGTTGGCTTTCAGGCGCCCGCGGCTGACCGGGAAACGGACCCGTTTCCCATCACGGTGTCGCTGGGGGAGGAACTCCTCCATTCCATTTCCCTGCGTTCAAATGGCCCCTTCACGACGGCTTCCTGGGTGGAAAGCAACGGCTCCGACCCTGACCAGATTCATTTCCTCACCTTCCCGGATGCCCATCTCGACGCCCTCCCGGAGGTACGCACCATTTCCGCTGCCGGCAGGAGTGGTATCATCCATTCCCCTGAGATGGACCTTCATCCCGCCACCAGCGAACCCGGCTTTACATGGATCGGAGATGGGGAGTCGGGAACCCGGGTTTATTTTGCAACACCCGGCAACGACCCAACGGTGGTCTTTTCCTCCGAAGGTGCCATCGAATACCCGGTTATTGAGTACGACGGCATGGGGACCGCCTACCTGAGCTGGTTTGAAACCTCGGGTGGAAACTCCCGTGTGTATCTTGCCCGCCAGGACTCAAATGGTGGCTGGGGAGTCTTTTCCGTAAGCGAAGGTGAGTACAGCAACGACATCCTTCCCCAATTGCTTGGTCGTGATCAGGGCGTGGATCTTTACTGGTTTTCCATCCTTGGGGGCGACACCGTTACCCGTAAGGCCAGCTACTCGCCTTCCCAGGGTTTGACCGAATCGGACCCCCTGCTGGAGCATCTTCCACACAACCGTTGGCCGGTTTTCTACTTCCCCCAGGGATATGACCTTTTGGGTGCCCTTTGGCTGGAGCAGACTGCCGAGGGTGAGATTTACTTCGACCTCGATCCCAGGAGCGAAGGCAACCCGGTGGCCTCGCCGGTCGGTGACCCGACCTCCAATGTTTCCAACGTCTCGGTGTCCGAGGATCCCCACGCCGCCAAGGTCTGGCTGGAATCGCACCCCACGACCGGGAAACATCTGGTTGCCCAGCGCCCGGGAACGGATACGGAAATCCGGCTGGAAATGAACGTCCCCGTCTTTGAGTCCGTCGTCTCGGCTTCCACGGATTGGCTGAACCTTCTTTGGCTGGAAGAGGATCCGGAAAGCGGGTTGTTGCTCCTTCGCTTTACCCGTGTCCAATGACAGGGGTGGGAATTCGGTGCGACGATTCCTCATGCGGGTGCTTTCCTGGGCAGGAATAATCGGCAACGCTCTCCTCGTCTTAAGCCTCCTCCTTCGATTTCTGATTTCCGACCGCATCTGGCCCCTCAACTATAACAGCTATATTCCAAGTCCCGCGTATATACTGGCAGCGTTGGTTGTGCCTTGGTTTCTACCCGTTCGCTGGTGGTTGAGGGTGGCAGCCTTTGTTGTCGTTTTACCGGCGGGAATTTTTACGCTCTATCAGGAACATCCCAGGCTTCTTGTGGGAGGCTCGGGTGTCAGGGCACCATCGGCGGGGGAGGACATCCGCATGCTGACGTGGAACGTCCAGGCCTATCATGGTGGGATGGATGAAATCATCGAGGCGATCCAACACGTCGATCCCGACATTCTTTGCCTCGTCGAGGGAACCTTTGGGGATCGCTCCCCCGAGCAGGTCCGCAGGGCGCTTGGACGTGACTATCAATGGGCTGTTGGTCGGCGTCTATCCATCGCCTCCCGAATTCCCATCAGGGAAAGCCAGCAGGCGACTCTTTCGCGGTCGATGTGGTCGTTTCGCGCGGTGTTTGAACCGGCCGACGGCGTTGAGTTCGCGCTGCTACTGGTCGATGTAAACCCGCCATTTCGACGTTCGGAGGGGGATGTTTTTCAGGAGCTTTGGATGTTGCGGGAAACGGAATATCTTCCCCTTGTGATGACGGGTGACTTCAACACACCGCGCCACAGCAGGCGTCTGGCGGGTGCCATCGGCGGGATGCGGAATGCCGTGGAGGAGGCAGGGGAGGAACGCTGGTGGGGAACCTGGCCTGCCTGGGGAATACCCCTTTGGCAACTCGACTATACATTCTTTGATGACAATTTTCTCATTCATGATGCCCGGCTGAAGAAAACCGAAGTCAGCGACCATCACGGTGTCGTGGTGGAGTTCTCGCTTCCGGCTGAATAAGCTGGATGGCGCTTGGGGTACTTATCCCGTTGGCATGTCGAAGTGGTAATCATATCCACGCCAGCGGCGGTAGCGCCTTGTCTCGCCAATGATGGCGAGAATGATTCCCAGGCCGATATACATGCCCGTCGCCAGGGAGCCAAAGGGTGGCTCGCTCCCCTCATAGCGCGACATGTTGAAGGTGCCGTCGATTGCCAGGATAAATGGGGAGAGGGAAACGACCTCGCCGAGGATAAATGAATAGCCGGGGAGGGCAATCCAGCATGCCGTGGCGAATACGGGGATTATGAAAAGCATCATGGAAATGACGGAGAAGATCGCAAATCCAGCGACCCTGCGTGTTCTGGAGAAGGCCGTAATGGCACGGGCTGCCACGCAGAGAAAGAAAAAGGAGGCAAGGGATACGGATAGAAATGTTTGCAGGAAGGCAGGTTCCAGATGGCTGACCATGGCATATTTGGGGATGGCCTCCACCGTCATCCACCATGCAACTCCCAGAATCAGGAGGAACGGGATTGTCTGGTCGAAGGGGCGCAGTGCGGGAATCAGGCGCTTGAGATGCCAGATCTCGTCGCCAACCTCCATGCGACCCATGGCAAAGGTAAGGACGGCCATGACGAGCAGTGTATAGATCCCCGTCAGGAAGAATATTTCCGCAAGCTCATTGGTGAAGGTATTCGTCGACAGAATGAGGAGTGCCCCGCCAACGGCGACGCCATAGATGACGGCAAACTGCCAATGGTTGAGGGCGCGGGATTCCTCCGGTTCGAAGAGCTTCCGGGCGGCCAGGAGCAGGAAAAGCCCTGCGAGAGCCATCATGGAAAGGCAGATCATCACCCACGGTGCCACCGGGTAATCAAGGATGTATATCGCGTTGGCCACCATGGCCCCTTCGCCATCCTCGCCCCCCTGGGCCAGGGCCCCGGCAAAGAGGAGCTGGAACTGGCTGTATAGGAAAAGGGTGGCGAAGAAAAGCGTGAAGATCAGGAAGATGACAACGCCCTGTGCAGTTCTCGTTCGATCGAAGATCGAGGAAACGAAGAGACCGATGGCGGAAAGTAGACAGGAGCAGGTGAGGAGAAGGAAGAAGGTTCGGATGACATCCATGAGCGCCACGCCGCCATACAGGAAGCTGAGGCTCAGGAGGGGAAGTGCGCATACCAGGGCGAGAATGACATAGAATGTCGTCGAAAGAAAGCATCCCAGGATATACATCCACCGGGTGATCGTGGTGACGCGGAGGAAGTCGAAGGTTTTCCGTTCCTTCTCCATGGTCGTCAGACCGGCCGTGATGGCGGGTGCCAGGACAAGGACGAGGAGGAACTGGATTCCGGTAATCCAGTAGTAGATCAGTTCACCGGTCTGGCGCATGCTCGTGAGAACTTCCACGCTGCTTTCGATACCGATATTTGGTGTCTTGATGAGGATGATCAGGCTGGTGGAGATCGCCATGGCAATAATGTAGGTGATGATGCTGTACATCAGCCCGCGGCCCCGCATTCGGCGCCGGAGTTCCCGAATGAGGATCGGGTTGTCGAAGATGTTCTGCACGAAGGCCTTCATGGTCTTTCCGCATCCCCCGCGGGCTTAGGCATGAATAAAAAGGAACCGCCACGGACAATCGTGGCGGTTCGGTTCGATGTGCTCAAGGGTAGAAGTGTGGCCGTGAAATTTCATTCACCCAGCGCCAGCAACTCCTCCTCGTTTTCGATGACGACTCCAGGGACCGCGAGCTCATATCCCTTGTCCTTCACTTCCATCTGAAGGACGCGTGCTACCGGCTCAAGGGCCGTGCGTGTGGCAGGGGCCATGGCGTCAAAAATGGGCTTCGGAAAGAGGCCAATGGCAAGAGCGGCAACGGCGAGGAAGGCAAGCTGGCCCCACTCGCGGGGAACGAGGTCCGTGAGGCCCTTGTTCTTTTCGTTGTCGAGCTTCCCGAAGAAGACGCGCTGGTACATGATCAGGAGATAGACAGCACCGAAGATCACCCCGAGGGTGGCTCCCAACGCCACCAGCCAGGTGTATTGGGTCATGCCCATGGCAGCGGCCCAGCTGGCATCATCCTGGGCCTGCATCAGGATGGGGTAATTCTGCATGGATCCAAGGAGGATGTTGAACTCGCCAAGGAATCCGTTCAGGCCGGGGAGGCCCACCGAACTGAGGACCATCACCATGGTCAGTGCGGCGAAGATGGGCAGGTTCGTGGCCAGACCACCGAACTCCTTGAACTCACGGGTGTGGCGCCGTTCGTAAATCATGCCGACGGCAAGGAACAGCCCGGAGGTGGAGATACCGTGGTTGATCATCTGGAGAATTGCCCCCGACATTGCGGCCGGGTTGAAGCTGAAGATACCCAGGGTTACAAAGCCCATGTGGGAAACCGAGGAGTAGGCGACGAGGCGCTTGATGTCGGTCTGTACGATGGCCGCCATGGCACCGTAGATAATCGCAATGACCGACAGCCAGGTAATCAACGGGGCAAAGGAAATGGAGGCATCGGGGAAAAGCGGGATGCAGTAGCGGATGATGGCGTATCCACCCGTCTTGAGCAGGATGCCCGCAAGGATCACGGAGCCGGCCGTGGGAGCCTCGGTGTGGGCATCGGGAAGCCAGGTATGCAGGGGAAAGAGGGGCACCTTGATGGCAAAGGCAATAAACAGCGCCAGGAAGGGGAAATAGGATGCTTGGAAGGTGCCATGGTCGCCGGACTGGGTTTGCAGCATGATCTCGTAGGAGTAGCTGCGTACATACTCAATGACACCCAACTGCGGATTGTAGGCACCGTTGTTGTAGTACATCCAGATCATGGCCACCAACATGACAACCGAGCCGGCCATTGTATAGATAACGAACTTCATCGTGGCGTAGATGCGGTTTTTCGATCCCCAGTTGCCGATCATGAAGTAAAGGGGGATGAGCATCAATTCCCAGAACATATAGAAGAGGAAGATATCGATGGCGAGGAACGTCCCCATGATACCCGTCTGGAGGGCCAGGAGGAAGAAGTAGAATTCCTTCTCGCGATGGACGATCGATGTCCACGAGCAGAGCACCCCGATGATGCCGAGAACGGCGGTCAGGATGACGAAGATCATCGACAGGTTGTCGGCACCGACGGTGTAGGAAATGCCGAATTCAGGAAGCCATGGAAGGTGTTCGCGATGCTGGAAGGTTGTCGCGATGGTTTCAGCGAAGACACGCGCCTCGGTGACGAAGGTACCCGACCAATCGAAGGTCATGGCCGCGTAAAGGACGAGGAGAAGGTCGACGATCATCACACCCAGGGCGGCGTGTTTCATCTTCTTCGTGGGCATCGTCAACGCCAGGATCGCCCCGGCGATCATGGGAAGGAAGATTATGAGTGTTAACAGCGGCATCGCGTGAGATCTACCTCTTTATGTCTTGGTACCTGCGGTGTGTCTGATGCGTCCGGTTTACTGATCTGACTGCTCGGCATTTTCAACCTGCCCTGTCAGTGTATCCCGAAGGGGGCTGGCAGGATCGGAGTAACTGTCGGTGTTCTCGGTGAAGCTGGAGATGCCAAAGGCGAAGTAAAGCAGGAACAGGCAGGCACCAATGAACATCACCAACCCGTAGACCTGAACCTGGCCGTTTTGCATCTGGCGAAGCCTGATGCCCGCCGCACGGCAAACCCGGCCGGATCCGTTGACGATTCCATCGACGATATACTTGTCGACCCAAAGGACAGCCTTGGAGGCACGCCAGGAACCAGCGACGAACAGGGCATCGTAGAATTCATCCCACTTCCAGGCGCTCAGGGAAATGTTCCAGAACGGACGAAGGGGAGACTTGACCAGCTTGGCGGCCTTCTCAAGGTTGCCGTCCTTGTAAAGCATCCAGGCAATACCGAGCCCGATGGCGGCGATACCCATGGAAAGAATCGCGAGGAGCAATTCCGGTCCATGATAATTTCCGTAAATAGTGCCGTCCTTCATCACCTCGCCAACGACAACAGCGCCGTAGGGAACCTTGCCGTCTGTATAGCCGTAAATATCCTGGGCAATGAACATCGCGCCACGATCGGTGATCGGCTCAAGGAAGCCCCAGAACAGGGAGTTGAGATTACCAAGGGGAATAAGGCCGGAGGGAATGTTCACCCAGCCGACGATGAGGGAGCAGATGGCCAGTACGATCAGGACGCCGGACATGGAGATGGGCGACTCGTGAACGTGGCTGTATTTCTCCTCCGACATTCTTGTCTTGCCGGTGAAGGTAAGGAAGAAGGAGCGGAACATGTAGAACGCCGTCAGCAGTGCGGTGAAGGCACCGAGGGCGTACAGCGTTGTATAGAAAAGCGAATTGGCGTCGCCCTGGGCCGCGCTGTGAACCATGTACAGGATTTCGTCCTTCGAGAAGAAACCGGCGAAGGGGAAGAATCCGGCAATGGCAATGGTGGCTGCGAGGTAGGCGATGGCCGTCTTGGGCATCTTGCTCCAAAGGCCACCCATCTTGAAGACGTCCTCCTCATGGTGGAGGGCGTGAATCACCGAACCAGCCGCGAGGAAGAGGCACGCCTTGAAGAAGGCGTGGGTGAAGACGTGGAAGATGCCAATGGCAAAGGAACCCACACCGATGGCGAGGAACATGAAGCCAAGCTGGGAGACGGTGGAGTAGGCGAGGATCTTCTTGATGCCACGCTGGGCGCATCCGGCAACGGCGGCAACGAATGCCGTCAGGGCACCGATGACAGCCACGACAGCGAGCGTGGTGGGGGAAAGCATGTACAGCACGTTGAGACGGGCGAGCATATAGACACCGGCCGTGACCATGGTCGCCGCGTGAATGAGGGCGGAAACCGGTGTGGGACCGGCCATGGCGTCGGGAAGCCAGATGAAGAGGGGAATCTGGGCGCTCTTGCCGGTGGCTCCGAGGAAGAGGAGGAGCGTGGCGGCGGTGATGAACACACCGGAGTATCCGAAGCCGTTGGGAACCTCGCCCATGGTGAGCGAGTGAATGATCGTCTGGAAGCTCAGGGAGCCGAGTCCCCAGAAGATCAGGAACATGCCCAGCATGAGACCAAAGTCACCAACACGGTTTACAATGAAGGCCTTCTTGCCCGCGTCCGCGCAGCTGAGCTTTTCATTGAACTGCTTGTTGTAAAAGAAGCCGATCAGGAGGTAGGAGCAAAGACCCACACCTTCCCAACCGATGAACATGACGACGAAGTTCGCCCCAAGGATGAGGATATACATCGAGGCGGCGAACAGGGCGAGGTAGGAGAAGAATCGGGCGTACCCTGGATCAATCTCGACCTTGCCATGATGGTCCTCGCGCATGTAGCCGGTTGCGTAGATAAAGACCAGACTGCCAACAAAACTGATGAAAAGCAGGAAGATCGCCGTCAGCTGGTCGACATGGAAGGCCATGTCCACACGGAGGTCGTGCTCGCTGGCGAAGACGGAGGGAACATCAATCCAGGTCCAGAGATGAACGTGGCCACCGGCCCCATCACGGGCACTGGTTTCCCAGGGCATGGGGTTTTCAGGGTCCATGATCGGTGCGAAAGTGTATTGCGCACGAAGAACCGCCTGCTGGGCGGCGTTCATGGTGTTCCACTTCACAAGACCGGGATTGCCGGTGGGGTTGTCCACCCGGGAAGCCTCGGCTGCCACCGCTGCGTGGTCGGCTTCATTGGCAATTCCACGCACCTGGAAAAAGATCAGGGCGGAAAGCAGGAAGGTGAATACCATCGCTGCGACGGAGATATACCCGGCTTTCTCACCGAGCTTGCGGCATCCCAGGCCATTGATCAGGGCTGCGATCGCCATGATGGCGGGTATCAGCCAAACGAGTCCGATAAAATCCATCGTGATCAGTCCGATCCTTTATTAGTGCGGGTGGTGGAGAGCGAAATTACATTTTGCCAGGGGATAAGGGTACGGCGGCCTTCGGCATCACCGGCCCCATCGGGAGCGACAAGAAGGCCCTTCTCGGTTACGGAAACCAGTTCCACGTCATTGATGTCGCCCTGGCTTTCCGGATCCCATTTGGCCCGGGAGCGGGAGACGAGGAAGTAGGGGAGTTCCTTGAACTCCACTTCGACGGTCTGGAGCATGGAGGAATCTCCAACGCCGAGGATTTCACCAAGGGCGCTTCTGGAGGCTTCGCTACATTGACAGGTACACAACATAAGCTTGTTGTCTGCTCCTTAGCGGGTGAAACCGTAGACGAGTGATTCGCCCAGGCTGATGAACATTGTCGGGAAGACCCCAAGAATGAAAATCAATATCGACGATGCGAAAAGGATGATGCGCGTCATGGAATCGAAGGAAAACAGTTTCACCGATTCCTTCCGAGTTCCAGCCAGTCGAACCGCCTGGGTGTCGTCCACTTCACGCATGAACATCTTCACAACAAGACTCAGGTAATACCATGCGGAGACGGCCGAGGCGAGCACCGCAATGACAGCAAGGGCTACGAAGCCATACTGGATGGCTTCCTTGAAGAGGTAAAACTTACCCATGAAGCCGATTGTGGGTGGCGTGAAGCCGATACCGACCAGGGAGAACATGGCGATGGCCATGCCGATGGCGGCGGCGGGCTTGCGGAAGATGAGTCCGCGGTAGGCATCCATGTGGTCCTCGCCATCAATATAGCTGGCCGTACCGAACGACAGCACGCTCGTCACCGTATATCCAGCCAGGTAGAGAAGGATCGCCTGGCGCACGGCAATCATCGCCATCTCCAGCTTTTCCCCCTCAAGCATGTTCGGAAGGGCAATATACACCATCGCGCCCACAAGCATGTAGCCGGTGTGAGCGATCGAGGAGTAGGCCATCATGCGCTTGAAGTTCACCTGAACCAGCGCAGCGACATTCCCCCAAACCATGGAAACGATTGCGACGAAACCGACCACGAAGATCACCGGCTGGGTGAAAACGGGCCAATGGGACATCGCTTCCAGAACGTGGAGCAGGAAGGCGAAGGCAGCAACCTTGGAGGACGTTGCAACCACCATGACGGTCGGTGTGTTGCCGCCCTCGTAGACGTCGGGAGCATACATGTGGAAGGGGGCGGCCGTCAGCTTGAAGCACATGCCGACGAAAAGAAGCCCGAAGCCAAGGAAGACATACATCGGGTTGAGGGCCTGAACGACAGCGGGCTCAATGGTGACGCCATTTTCAACAACCGCTTCCGTTACGACGACACCACCGGCCTTGAAGACTTCAGCCATTTCCGTCAGGAACGTTGTATGCGTGGCACCAAAGAGGAAGGCGATTCCGAGGACCAGGAACGCCGATGCGAAAGCACCGAGAATGAAATACTTGAAACACGCCTCTGTTGACTTCGCATTCTTGCGATCAATGCCGATGAGGACATACAGGGAAAGGGACATGATCTCGAGGACGATGAACGCCGTAAGCAACTCATTCGCAATGGCGAGCAGGACAGCGCCAAAGGCCGCAAAGAGTGTCAGCGAGTAGACCTCGGCAGCGGGAAGATTACGCTTCTTCACCAGCGAGGGCATGATGGTTGTCATCATGAGGAAGGCGAAAAGAATCACGAGCGCCCCAAGCTGGCCGAACTCATCGGACCGGAAGGCGCCTTCAATGAATGTTTCTGTCGGGGGCGGCAGGATATTGAAAAAGCAGCTCGCCATGGTCATGACCAGGGCACCAGCCGCAATCATGGGAAGATACTTGCGGCTGACTTCCTTGGTGGAAACTGCATCGAAGACAAGGCAGGCAATTCCGCCGAGCAGCAGAATGGCAAACTGCAGGAGGTCGCTGAAGTGGATGCTTGTCGGCACGTAGGCCTGAATATTTTCAATCGGGTTCATCGTGTTCAGTGCGCTTCGGGGAAGAATGGCTCGGCCCCAGGGCCGGGCTTGGATGTTCTCGGTTCAGCAGCAATCAACGTCAGTCCATCAACCATGGAGCATGTCGTGTTCATCGACACGAAGGTGACGACGAACGCGGAACAGGGCGATGAAGATGGCCAGTCCCACACCCGCCTCAGCGGCAGCGACGGTCATGATAAAGAGAACAAGAATGCCTCCGTCGATGATGCCATGCTGGAAGGCGAAAGTCACGAAAGCAAGGTTGGCGGCGTTGAGCATCAACTCCACACTCATAAAGAGCGAGATGGCGTTGCGCTTCCACATCACACCGAGGATTCCCACCGTGAAGAGGAAAAGGCTCAGGATCAGGTTGGCTTCAAAAATGGATTCTCCCATGAGGATCAGGAGACCTCCTCTTCGCTGATAATTTCCTGCCCGTCCTCGTCATAACGCTTCGCCATGACAATGGCTCCGATGACGGCGACGAGGAGAAGAATGGATGTCAGGATGAATGGGGCGACATACTTGGTGATCATCAGGGTGGAGAGCAGGATGACTTCAGGCGTTCCACTTTCCTTGATGAAGGCCTCGTTCTCAATCGCCCCGGGAGTAACACCCGAGACGGTCCAGACCTGGACGGCAAGAGCGAGGGTGAAGAAGAAAACCAGCGAAAGCGCTCCCCCCCAGAACCGTGCCTTGCGCAGGTACCAGGGCATGACTTCCGGCTCCCGAAGGTTCAGAAGCATAATGACGAAAAGGAAAAGGACCATGATCGCGCCCGTATAGACGACAATCTGAATGAAGGCAACGAACTCCTGACGCATGATCAGGTAGTTCACCGCCAGCGCGGCCATCACACCGACAAGGCAGATGGCGCTGCGGACCGTGTTGCGGTTGAAAAGAACACCGAGGGCGAAGAGCACGGTGATCCCAAACAGCACGTAGTAAATGACGAGGGCCATGGATGGTTGTCGCGGGAGGCCCCGCGTTTCTTCCTTTCCGTCGGTTGGGGTCGGTCACCCGTTGGGGGGATTCCGATCTTGTTCAAGACTGCGAAGCGACCCCACCGGGGAGTCGCTCCATGAATTCTTAATGCTCGGCCTTCACCGCCCAGGGATCGCCCTTAGCCGACTTGTCGGATTCAGGCGTCACGTGGGAGATGTACGGATCATATTCGTGGTAATCGCCAAATCCCTTTTCAGCGGGATCGAGCATGTCATCCTTCTCGGCGATGAAGTCCGTCCGCTTGTTCATCGCCAATTCATAGGAGGCACCCATGACGATGGCGTTCTCGGGACAGGCTTCCTCGCAGAAACCACAAAAGATGCAGCGAAGAAGGTGAATCTGGTAAATCTCGGCGTAGCGCTCACCGGCTGAAACCTGATTTTCATCGGTATTCTCGGCGGCTTCCAGGTAGATGGCCTCGGAGGGGCAGACGGCAGCGCAAAGGGAGCAACCCACGCACCGCTCAAGTCCGTCGCGGTAGCGCTGAAGGCGGTGGCGCCCCCGGAAGAAAGCAGGTTGCTCGCGCTTCACCTCGGGGTATTCCAGCGTCACGTTGCCCTTGCCAATAATGAAGTTCCCCATGTGCTTGAGGGCGAGTGCGGAACCTTTTAGGAAATCAACGAGCATGGTATTTTCCTCCAGCATGATCCTTGGGTTGATGGACCAACGTGTCCTCCGTTGGTTTGGGCCAATTCATGACCCCTGCTTAACCATCAAGCGGTCAGGATGCCAGTGCTGGTTTTTCCCCCTTTTTGGCGGATTTTGGATAAAGGCGATAATCTTTTTCGAGCTGGGCCTTGCGGCGGGGCGAATAGTAAAGGAGGTCCCAGGCGAGGAACAATCCAAGGGTAATCGCACCGATAATCCACTTGGTAGCCAATTCCACCTGCCCATTGCCTGTTACCATCAGGTCGATGGCGATGATTCCTGAGGTGATGACGAGGTTGATCAAGCCAATGGGGAGGAGACGCTTCCAGCCCAGATCCATCAATTGATCGTAACGCAGGCGGGGGAGTGTCGCGCGGGCGAAGATGAACAGGAAGATGAAGAATCCAACCTTGGCAGGAACGATCACCATGGGGCCGATCAGGTAGGAGGCCATAATCACCCAGGGGTAGAATCCGGCGAAGGAGGGGGAAATGTTCGTGATCCACGTTGCGATCGCTTCCCAGGGAAGGGGGAACAGGCCATGGTAACCACCAAGGAACAGCGTCACGCACATGGCGCTGACGATGACCATGTTGATGTATTCGCCCAGGAAGAAGAGGGCAAATCGCATGGAGGAATATTCCGTGTGGAAACCACCGGTGAGCTCCGGTTCGGCTTCGGCCAAGTCGAAGGGCAGGCGGTTCGTTTCTGCAAACATGGCGATGATAAAGAGGAGGAAGGCCACCGGCTGGGCCATGACATTCCAGTGCCAGAAACCGCCAGCCTGGGAATCAATGATGTTGTAGAGGTTCAGGCTTCCCGCGAGGAGCACCACACCGATGATCGACAGGGAAAGGGTAATTTCGTAGCTGACCATCTGCGCCGAGGCACGAATACCACCAAGAAGGGACCATTTGTTGTTCGAGGACCAACCTGCCAGCGTGATGCCATAAACACCGATGGAGGTCACGGCCAGCACGTAAAGAATGCCGATATTGGGGTTGGTGATTGCCAGGGGGATTTCACTGATAATCCCACCAGGCCCAATAATCGACGGGTCAAGGCGGAGGAAGGAAACCAGAGCGTCCAAGTGTGCACCCTGAATGATGGGCCCCACGGGGACAAGACAGAGGGCGAGGAAGGCCGGGGCGACCGTCAGTCCTGGCGCCAGAAGATAGAGCGGTTTGTCCACACCCTTGGGCGTGATCTCTTCCTTGAAGAAAAGCTTCACACCGTCGAGAATACCATGAAGGAGACCCCAGGGGCCGGCACGGTTGGGACCGGGACGATCCTGAACCCAACTGATGATTTTGCGTTCAAAGAGAATAATGAATGGGATGATCTGGAGGAGACCACCAACGATGAGCGCAATCTTGATGAGTGCGATCACGATAATGAGGGCGTTGGCTGGGCCATCGGTGAATTGCCCCAGGAAATCGAAGAGGGGCTGGAGACTGAAGGGCAATTGCATGCGCCGGACCTTCCGGAATTGAGGGCGTTGATTTGGGGGGTCCCTAATCCACCTCGGGATTGGGATTTTTTTCACAAAGTCCGCCCCCGCGACGGCCCGCACTTAATGGGCAACGGTGGGAAGAGGTCAACCCGATTTCCGGGTCAGGCCACCACCGCTTCGGGAACGGTCAATCCTGCAAATTTCAGGCGGTATTGCCCGCGCCAGCCTCCGCCAACGCATTGGACTTTACCACTTCCAGCTTAACCGCTTGCGTGTCTGTCAACCCACTGAGCTTTATCCCACCAAGCCCTGCCGGAAGATAAACCACACCAGGTGCCGGACCTTCACAGACCTTCAACTCGACCTCATAGGACTCGCCGTTGATGTCAAGTGTACCACGATCACCCGTTTCCGCCCCAAGCTTCACGGCGTCCACAGGATTCAACTCCACATAAGGGGCCTTTTGCAGCAACTCCACGATGGAGGCATGGTTCAGGTGGTAATCATCACCCTGAACATGCTCCCCCCAGGTCAGGAGGAATCCATCGAAGCCCGACTCCGGAACGGAGCGCGGTGCTGCGGTCTGGTCGTCAATCGCCACCGGCTCTCCGGTCCAACGGAAATGGGCACCGTCGGTGCGATAATCACCGGGGTTGTAGTCCTTCGTGTGCGTACGCGCACCGCCCGGATCCTTGATGCTGTTGTCGTTACGCGGTCCGGCTAAAAGCAGTTTCTTGAACGTACCCTTGAAGTCCGGTGCGATCACCGACATCATTTCCTTGAACACATCCTCGACCGTTTCATAGGCGAAGTTGTCCGAACCCATGATGGTGGCGATGCCAGTGAGCATCTCCCATTCGGGTCGTGCACCGCCGACGAGGCCCTCGGTGCTGGCAAGACGGGCAAGGTTTCCTTCCACATCGCAGAAGGTGCCGTCCTTCTCCAGGTGGGAGGCCGCCGCAAGGTACACATCGGCGATCCGAGTGTAATCGGAGTCGAAAAGATCGGAAACGGCGTAGAAATCGAGCTTCCCGAGTGACGCCAGAAGGCGCTCCCGGTCGGGGCTGTGATGGAGCGCATCGGCACCAAGCACAAGCAGGCCCTTGATCGTACCATCCTCAATGGCATCGGCCAGTTGCCGTGCATTGACGGATTTGCCCTCGGCATCGGCCTTGGGCTGGGCACCAACCGCATGAAGCCCGAAGGCATTCCGGTCGCGAAGGGTCGGGATGTACTTCCAACCTCCTCCAAGGGCACCGACAAAGGCCAGTGCTGCGGGGACTTCATTTGGCAGAAGCAGGCCGTTGAGATCTTCAAGGCTTTGAAGAACAAGGCCGCGACCTTCCACACCCTTGAGGAGTGTGATCAACGCTTCCACGCGGGATGACTCGGTGGAGAAAATTTTCGCCAGTTCGGAAACGACGGAAGTGTCACCACCAACACCCTTGGAGAGCAGCTGGAGCGCTTTCGCGGTGGAACCGGGTGCGCAGTGGAACTTGTATTTGGAGTGGGGGGCGAGGAACGCATCGTGGTGATGGCCAATCTGAACGATTGGCTTGCCCGTCAATCGGGCGTGTTCCTTCAAGCGCATCGCAAAGGCCGGGACGCTGTGCAGGTAATCGCCGTTAAGGACAACGACGGCATCGAACCCGTCCTCAAGATCGCCATTGGCATGCTGGAAAGCCTGCGCGGCGGCCTCGGCGGCCTCTGCAGTTTGGAAACTTACGCGCCAGTCGATGTTTTCCGTTCCGATGACATCACGGGCGAGCTTCTGAGCCAGGTAACCCTCCTCCATGGAGGAGCGGGGGCTGACGAGGATGGCAAGGGAATCGGGGCCGTGCTCGTCGGCAACCTTCTTCAGACCCGTGGCAACCCGGCGGACTGCCTCGGTGAAGGCGGCAGGGAGGAGATTTTCCCCGAACTTCACCCGGCTTTCATCCCAGCGGTTTTCATGGCTGGGGAAATCAGAGCCAAAGCGGGTAATGTTGTCGATGAATTCCTCGGTGTCCTCGTTGACGGTATAGACACCGTGGTATTTCCGTGAGGGAGGCGTCGTGCGATAAAGGCGGCCGTTACGGGTCCAATGGGTGACCTTGGAGCCGGAGGCGTCCCAGATGCTGGTGCTTTGGGTCTGGAGAAGTTCCCAGACACGGGCCTTGAAGCGGAACGGCTTGGAGGTCAGGCATCCAACGGGGCAAAGGTCAATCACGTTGCCGGAAAGGATATTGGCAACCGGTCCCTGGCCGAAGGTTCCAATGTAGTTGTCGGATCCCCGGGCAAAGACTCCCATGACGTGCTCACCGGCGACCTCATCACAGAAGCGGACGCAACGGGTGCACATGATGCACCGGTTACGCTCGATATCAATGAGGGGGTCGGCCTCGGGCTTGAGATATTTGCGCTTGGGATCGCGCATGCGGGTATGGGGGGTGCCATACTCCATGGAGTAACGCTGAAGCATGCACTCGCCGCCGCGGTCACAGATCGGGCAGTCGAGGGGGTGGTTAACCAGCAGAAACTCCATCATTCCCTCCTGGCATTCCTTGGCCAGTTGGGAATCGGTGAAGACATGCATCCCCTCGGTGATGGGTGTTTGGCAGGCAATGGCGGGCTTGGGAAGGGGGGCCAGCTTGTTGTCATTGCGGGGATTGGGGAGATGGATCTCCACAAGACAAAGGCGACAATTCCCGGCAACACTGAGGGCGGGGTGCCAGCAATAATGGGGGATGTAGTAATCTTCCCGTGCGGCGACGGAAATGATCGTTTCCCCTTTTTTGCCGACGACTTCCTTCCCGTTAATGACCAGCTTGATTTCTTCGTCACCCGGCTTGAGGGCGGGGTGGACACTTTGATCAGCCATGCGTTTCCTGCCGTGCGGTTTGTTTTTTGGTCGATTCCCGACTTCTTGGGGGAAAAGCTTTTTGGCTCGCGAGGGCGGCGAAAGTCCCAGCCGCCGGAGGGTTGCTCCCGCGAACGCCTGTGAATCTTTTCACAAGGCCCTGTGTAGGCAACGGGAAAGTGGACTTGGCGCGGTCAGATTTCGAGGATTTTTCCCCAACTTACTAAAAAAAGCCACTTAAACAACGGATGAAGCCGATTCCTACACCCCAACAGCACAAAATAAAATGGCGACCGGTCAACTTGGATAACACCCCCCCAGGCATATCCAAAAGTACCGGCCGCCAAGTTTCCCCCTCACCTCAACTCTTGGGGATTTTTCCTCTCCTCCCCAAGCTTCCCTCCCCTCTCCTCATTGTAACTCCCCTTCGCCTCCACGGGCCTCCCAGCTTCGTGGTGCGGTGCACATCATGCGGGGGACTCCGCACGATAAGGTTATTCCTCCCTCCGGATATCCCCCGATCTTCGCGGCAACGGTCACTTGGTGTCCCTCGCCTGAGATAAAGGGGTTGCAAGAGGAGCGCCGTTTTTTCTCCAGCCGACAAAGAATTTTGGAGACTCCCCAGAACTAAATCGTGAACCATTCAATATAAAGGGCTTACGGATTTTCGGGCTGGGTGCCAACGATCTCTTCACGGAGTCTTGCCACGGTGTATTTCTGCCATTCGTTGCAAGGCGACAACATCGTCATGTTGCCTCTTCGCGAATCGCTCCGTGATTATCCGGATCCTCGGGATGACATTGTGCGGTTGCTACCAATCAATTCCATCTTCGCCACCAGTTGCTAGTGCAAAACCCCAGGAAAATCAGTCACTTGCAAACAACTCCCTTTGGGTCATAAAATCTGTTGAGCCTGCAATTCGTGTTTTGCCCAACTGGCACGCACAAGGCTTGTTGGGGAGCAGGACAAGTCAATGCACCCTTGGGTGCGTTTTGGAGCCAAGCCATGTTGCGCACTTTTTTCATGCCCTTCGTGGGGATCGCAGTATTTCTCTTTCTCGTCTCCGTGAAACCGGCTCCCGGCTGCTTTCTCTATGAATGCGATGAGGGCCAGCTTCCCCCGGATGAGGACTGTGAATGCGATAACCCCAATTACCGGTTCCGGTATGGGATACGGCAGGCGACGGACCGCCCCGCCTGGGGCCCTTTCGCCGGTCAGGATGGCAGTGCCTGTTTCTCATTCGATGTGGAGGAATGCGCTCATGTTCTCATTGCAAGTGCGCCCAGTGGTGGCAGCTTTCTCACCTACGTGAGCGATCGAGTCGGCGAAACAGCTGACCTTTTAACGGTGAAGGTTGATTATCAGGGGCACCTTCACATCATGTTTCTGGCTGACCGGGATGGCGATGGGGCGCCATATATTCACTACACACGCGCGGACATCCCCAATCAAAATGCTGTCACCTTCACCCACCTGTTTGAGGCCCGTCACGGCCGATACATTCCTCCCAAATTTCGTCTCCTTCAACCGTATGGCCAGCCAAGAACGACGCCGATCGTGGAGACCCGCGGCTTTGATATAGGCGATGGGCATAGCGGTTGGGCTGGATATCTTCTCGTGGGAAGCCCTTACTCGGTGACATCATGGGAGGGCTACACCCCGGTAGCCGAGGGTCAACTCGGTGGCGGGATTTCAAGCATGAATGCTGATTTTCACAGTGGTGTTGCCCCAACCGCGGGAGCTCCCCACACGGCCCATGGTGCCGTCGTGTACGATTCGGCAGCCCAGATTTATGTGAGGTATTCACGGGGTTCCGGGGGGACATTTGTTGATCTCTCGAATCATCGCTACATCGGGCGCGGCTTTTCTCCCACCGTTGCCATCCAGTCGATTGGTCCGGGACCGATGGATTACATTGGCCATATTGCGTATCGGGGTGAAGGGAATGACGCCGGAAAGATCAAGTATGGCCAATTTTCCGAACGCCCCAATGGCATTTTCAAGTTCGACCTGATCTCCTCCAATATTCAGGCTTCTGGTTTTGGTCGGGTGCATGTTGCCGTTCACCCGACAACTTCCGCCCTCGATCCCATCAGCCTTGCGAACACTCCTGTCCATCTTGTTTGGTATGATTTCGACCATCGACAATTGGTGGGAGTCAGGAACCAGGGTGGGTTTTCCTCCATGTTTGGGTTCCATCAACAGGTGCCGAAGCCCCAGCCATTCAATGAATTCGGCAGGGGTTCATTTTTTCCTTCTGATCCCATCCATACGGATAGCGAAACAATCTGGAGCTCCGGAGGAGGTCGAAATCAGATCCCCGTCCTTAAGACAAGCTTTGATTACTTGTGGGCAACAACCTCGGTGGGGAATTTCCAACCCTTCGACCCAAATAATCCATCACCTACCCCCATCGTCACTCCGACACCGACCCCTTCGGTTCCGGTTGTGACCCCAACCCCAAACCCATGTGGGTTGTATCGAAGTCTTGTGGCTGACCGTATTCTGGGCAGGGTTGTTCCTTGCCCAACATACCGGCAGGATCATAATTTCGACAGTGTTGTGGACGCGGCGGACTTTTTTTACGCCTTCTAGCCACCACCATGAGGAAAGACCCAACTGATTGAATGGCCGATAACCCACCCCCCCTTGAAGAAGAAGCTACATTTACCGAGGAATATTGGCGCGACCAGCACATGCGGCGGGTTGCCAATTTATTCGTCTATCCCGCGGGGTTACTTTACCTCGCCATATGTGCCCTTCTCCTTTTTGGGGAGGATGCAGCCCCCGATGTCATCGGAGCCGTCTGCACGGAAGCCTGCGGTGGAGCACGGGTTTTTGGAATCCACTTGGAGTGGTTCGGTGGGGGAGCAATGGCGCTCCTGTTGGCGATTCGTCTCGCCGCCCAGAAGACCCTTTACGAGCCGTTGGTCGCGGCGGCCGTCTCCCTGGCCTTCATCCATGGCGGTGCGTCCTTCATTCTAGCGGCCTCCCAGTGGTTCGGTTTTGCCGACTTCTGCAATCTTTGCCAGGCCGCTGCCCTTCTTTCGTTCCTGATCGCCATCTTCCATATTCCCGTAGCAGCACGTGCATTCCGTTTCCCCCTCATTACGAGCCTTCAGTCCATTGTACTTGGAGGATTTATCGTCCTTGCTGCATGGCCGCTTTTTTATGACGGCACCGGGGATGTCATTGAGTTCGAGTTAAGCTTCACCGATCGGGAGAATAGAACCAGGGATGAAGGCCAACGTATGGAAATGGTCATGGAAAAGGAAGAGAAGGCACCGGAAGTTATAGCGGAGCCGGAACCGGAGCAGGACGACGACACAGTTACTGACGTACCCGGTCGGGAGCTTGCCCCACCGACCAACCTGTCAGGTGCGGTCGAAATCCTTTCCATTGGCCGGGAGGACGCCCCGTGGACGCTATACATCCTTTCCCGCATGGGGTGCCCGATCTGTCGCCGTTTCGAGTCATTAACCCTTCCTGTCCTGATCCGGGAAGCTGTTGAACCGGGGCATTTGAGGATCCAGTTTTATTATACGGTCCAGACTGCTGAAGTACGCTTCCAGACGTTCCAGTTGGTTGCGGCGAAGTCCCTCGTCGGGGCCGGGGAAAGCGTGACATCCGCCATTGCCCATGTTCAGTCCCTGGACAATCCCATGCCCACCGTTCCCTTCCTGATCAATGCCCATCAGGACGAGGGGGTACGCGAGAAGGCGCATGAGTTCCTTCGTGTCACCGACTCCACATTGGGCTGGAATCCCGTTGCGAATGAGCACATCAGGTTGAGCCAGTTATTGCGGCAGACCTATCTGGATGGAAACACGGCGACGCCCTGCACCGTGTTGGTGCCCTGCCCCGTTGATAAGGGGAATCTGCCACCGGGTTCGGAGGTTTTTGCATTTGTTGGTTACCAATTACCCGATCCTTATCTGGAATTCATGGGCCTTGAAGTTCCGGACAACGATTGACCGTGTGCATTGCAAATTAAGTTGGTTGCGCCACCGGGGCTGGGATGGTTTTTTCGCACCTATAGAGTCCCACCTGACAGGGTCACGGCATGGTTCCCATTCTTGAAAACTTCTACTGGACGATTGTCCTTCACCATTCGGCGTCGGGTTTCTCTGCACGGATTCCCCTCCTTGTCGTGCTTTATCTCGTGGCGACAGGGAACCAGAAACCGGGCTGGAGATTCCTCACGGGTGTGCTGGCGGCTCATTTCGCCCTTTCCTGGTATCTTAGTGTGGGAGTCGGAGGCCAGGTCACCCCTCTTGCCCTGGTTTCCTTTACCCTCTTTGCGACATGTGCCTGGCTGACCTGGGCCGATGAGACCCCGTGGAAGGTTCTTCCTGATGGGGGTTCATTGAGATATCTCGCCGTGGTCGGGTATACATTGGCCTTCATTTGGCCCTTTTGGAAATTCCTGAGCTGGTGGGAGGGTCCGTTGTTTTCTCCCATGGCTGTCCTTCCCCACCAGACCCTGGCGGTGTTGCTCATCCTCCTTGCAGTTACCGGGAGAAACGCGCCTGTTGCCCTTCTCACCGTGGCTGGAATTTGCAGTGTCATCCTGGCGGTTATAGATGTCGTTTATGCGGGATTATGGGTTTCCATCCTTCTGCCGGCCCTGGCGTTAACGGCGGGCGCCACTCATTTTCTTGGTAGTGGCAGCGTGAAACCAACCGAGCCCGTCGGGAAGGAAACCACCAAGCCCATTGAGAAAACGGAAGACCCCGAACCTGACACCACGGAGGAGCGCAAGCAGGGCGGGCGGAAGTGGAACGTGCGATAGCCCGTGGCATAAGCTTCGCTCCCTGTGATGGTTCTGGGTAATCGTCCCACACCATCCCGCAGGTGCCACCGTCTCCATCCATGACAAATTCCCCCCTCGTCTCAGTCTCCAAGGTCAGGAAATCATACGGAAGGGCGGGTTCCTCCGGGGGAACTCCAGTTCTCAGGGGTGTGAGCCTCGATGTTGCCCGGGGTGAATTCGTTGCCCTGATGGGGGCCTCGGGAAGCGGCAAGACAACGCTGCTGAATCTTGTCGGGGGGATTGATTCCACCGACGAGGGATCCATCCATGTGGATGGAACGGCCTTGGAATCGATGACGGATGATTCCCGAAGTGCCTTCCGATTAAGAAACATCGGTTTTGTATTTCAGTTTTTCAACCTGCTGCCCAATTTAACTGTGAAGGAAAACATCTCCCTTCCCCTGCTCTTCCTCGGGGTGAAGGAAGGTGCGGCTCATCGTTCCGCCAATGAGGCTGCCAATGAGGTTGGCCTTGGTGACAAAACGGAGCGCCTTGTGCATCAGTTGTCCGGTGGGGAAATGCAGCGGGTGGGAATTGCCCGCGCCCTGGTTCACAAGCCGAAGCTGCTCCTCGCCGATGAGCCGACGGGAAATCTGGATTCCCGCACGGGGAAGTCCATCCTGGAGCTCCTTCGATCCGTTGGTACTACCCATCACTTGACGATCCTGATGGCGACCCATGACATGGGAGCCGCCGAGAGCTGCGACCGAGTTGTTCGCATGGCCGATGGTCAGGTCACAGACGAACCATCGAAACCATGA
>JAFIGB010000361.1 GCA_020831705.1 Candidatus Sumerlaeia bacterium
AGAAGATGAATTCGTAGGCACCGGGGCCGTCGACCTGATCCCCAAGGTCCCATTCAAGGGTCCGCCCCTCCTCGCTCATCATGTCAGGTGTCCACTGGTCGAAGGTCATGGCCCCTTCAAGGTTAAGCCCCTTGAATTCCCGGGCATATTGAATTCCAAGAATTTCATAGCGCCGGATATGGGTATCCATGCGGGTCAAGAAATCGGGCCAATCGCGGGCCTGACGGGGTGACCAGGCCACTTCCGCAAGGGCCGTCAAACGGGGGTACACCTGGTGGTCGAGGCGATCCCGGTCGGGGACGAATTCCGTCCACATGTTCCCCTCGACCCCAAGAACATGATGAGCCCTGTCGGGGAGCAATTCATCGGGAATGGGTTCAAGGGAATACGCCCGTTCCAGGGAGATGGTTGTATAGCTGTAATCCAGGTAACAGTGCGAAGTGGGGGACATGATGACATCATGGCCCAATTCTGCAGCGGCAATTCCACCGCTCATTCCCCGCCACGACTGGACGACGGCACCCGGTGCGAGGCCACCCTCAAGAATTTCGTCCCAACCAACAAGCCGCCGACCCCGCTCGTCGAGATACTTGCTCATTTGGGTGACAAACCAGCTTTGAAGTTCATCCTCGTCAGCCAGTCCCTCGGCTTCAATGCGCCCCTGGCATCGCTCACATTCCCTCCAGCGCGTTTTCGGGCACTCGTCACCGCCAATGTGTATATAACGGGAGGGGAAAAGGTGGAGCACCTCGTCCAGCACATTCCGGTTGAAATCCAGGACCGCATCGTTCCCCGCACAATAGACATCCTCGAAGATCCCCCAGGTCGTTGCGACCTCGTAGGGGCCACCGGTGCAACCCAGTTCGGGGTACGACGCCAGCGCCCCCATGGCATGACCCGGCATTTCAATTTCAGGAACCACCGTGATGTGGCGACGGGCGGCATATGCGACGATCTCGCGGATCTCGTCCTGGGTGTAATACCCTCCGTAACGGCCACCCTCCCCGTCATCCCTCCAGGCACCGATTTCCGTGAGGAGGGGGTATCGCTTGATTTCAATGCGCCAGCCCTGATCCTCGGTCAGGTGCCAGTGCAGGCGATTCATCTTGTGCAGGGCCAAATGATCGATGGTCCGCTTTACCGTGTCGGCGTCGAAGAAATGGCGGCACACATCCAGAAGCTGCCCACGCCATTCGAACCGCGGCTTGTCCCTGATGCTGACGATGGGGATGATCCATTCCACATCCGCGACCGTTTCCTTCGAGAAAATCTCAGTGGGCAGGAGCTGGCGCATGGTCTGGATGCCGTAAAAGACACCGGCCGGTCGATGGCCAACAATCAGCACGCCCTCCGCGGTAACCTCCAGCCTGTATCCCTCGTCACCAAGGTCCCTGTCCGAGGGGTCGAGACGGAGCGTCACCGTGTTGGCGGATTCATCACCGGATTCCCGCTGTATAGACAATGGAAAGCCGGTCGCCGGGGAAATTTCCTCCACGAGATACTCGGCTTCGGGAAGGGTACCCATTCCGTACTGAATAATTGTGTTCCGGTTCAGGGTAAAGTGCCCCTCGCCGACGGTCATTTCCATCGGTTTGGGAACAAGGGGGAGGACGCTTTCGCCAGCACGGGGGTGGACTGGAGCGGCCATGATTGTTCCCATCAGAAGAACACCCATGAATCCAGCAGATTGAAAGGGGCGCATTGGGATTTCCTCGGTCCTCGAAATTCGTTTCCTCCAGAAAAAGGAAACCCACTCATATCCCCGCCAATGCCCTGAAGGTGTCAACCGGGACACGGAGCACAAATAGATTTTCAGGGGATTTGTGGGTTCCTGCTTGCAGTCAAAGCCCCATGGATCGTTGAGTTTCCTGTCGGAAGGGGGCACTTCCCCCAACGGGATATTATGGAAACTCGACTGGACTTTGAAATTCTCAGACAACCGGACGACACGACCTGCGGGCCGACCTGTCTCCATGCCATTTATTCCTACTTCGGGGAAACAATCCCCCTAAGCGATCTCGTCGACAGCATCTACCGCCTCCACCACGGGGGAACCCTTGCCGTTTTTCTCGGTTGCGATGCCCTTCGTCGGGGTTACCGGGCACGCCTTTACACCTACAATCTTCGGGTATTCGATCCAACCTGGTTTGATGGAACCAATGTCGATCTTCCCGCCAAGTTGCGCGCCCAACTTGAATACAAGAAGTCAAGAAGGCTCCACCAGGCTACCCGTGGTTACATCGAGTTTCTCAAGCTTGGCGGGGAAATTTGCTTCGAGGACCTGCGTCCCGGGCTCATTCGCCGCTACCTGAAGCGAAACATCCCCATACTGGCCGGCCTCAGCTCGACCTATCTATACAGGACCATGCGGGAGTATGGGCCCGAGGATGACGAGGACGACCTGCGTGGTGAGCCGGCAGGCCATTTCGTCGTCCTCTGTGGCTACGACAAGGAAAGTCGCGCCGTTGAGGTTGCCGACCCCCTCCATCCCAACCCGAGCTTTTCCACGAACCGCTATTCAGTCACGACCGAGCGGGTCATCAACGCAGTTCTCCTTGGCGTCCTTACATACGACGCCAACATGCTGGTCATCGAACCGGCGACAAAAAAACAGAAAGGGAAGGTTTAATCCATGGACTCCGTGGTAGTCGTTGAAAACCCCAAGGACTGGCAGTTTGAGTGCAACCACGTGGAGATCGTATCCGCCAGGGATTACCTGACCAACTTTCGCCTGGCCCACAAGAGGGCGGTGAAGGTCTTCAACCTTTGCCGGTCGTATAGCTACCAGTCCACCGGCTATTATGTCTCGCTCCTGGCCACTGCAAGGGGGCACAAGGCGCTTCCATCGGTGTCCACACTTGTTGACTTTCGTCTCTCGGCCCTCATTCGCATCGCCGGTGAGGAACTTGAGGAATTGATCAACAAGAGCTTCGCCCCCCTTCATTCCGATGAGTTCGTTTTGAGTATCTACTTTGGAAAGAATGTCGCCCGGCGGTATGATCGCCTGGCCTCGCGGATTTTTCGCATTTTCCCGGCGCCCTTTATTCGGTGCATTTTCACCCGGGACGGGGAAAAATCGTGGCGGCTGAAGAACATTCATCCAATACCCGCCAATGAAATACCCGCGGATCACCTTCCCGACGTTGTACAGTTCGCCGAGGATTTCTTCGAAAACAGGAACATTCCCACCTCCTCCGACATTCCCGCCGGAAGGTTCAGCCTCGCAATCCTTCAAAATCCCGATGACGAGGAACCGCCCTCCGACGCCAAGGCCCTGCAAAAATTCCGGAAGGCCGCGGAAAAAATGGACTTCAATGTCGAATTCATTACCCGCGAGGACTACGCACGCCTCGCCGAGTTCGACGCCCTCTTCATCCGCGAAACCACCAATGTCAATCACCACACCTTTCGCTTCGCACGCCGTGCCCAGGCCGAGGGTCTTGTTGTCATCGATGACCCCGATTCCATCCTGCGCTGCTCCAACAAGGTCTATCTCGCCGAACTCCTCACACGGGCAAAAATCCCCATCCCCAAGTCAATGATCGTTCACAAGGACAACATCCTGGAGGTCTCCCCCACCGTGGGGCTTCCCTGCATCCTCAAACAACCAGACAGCGCCTTCTCACGGGGTGTCATCAAGGTGGAAACCGAGGAGGAATTGCAGACGGAATGCAAGCGCCTCCTCGACAAGTCGGAACTGATCATCGCCCAGCAGTTCCTCCCCACCGAATTCGACTGGCGCATCGGAATCATGGATGGCAAGCCCCTCTATGTTTGCCGGTATTTCATGGCAAAAAAACACTGGCAGGTTGTCAGCAGGGACGCAAAGGGGCACTCCCGCTGGGGAAAATCCGAGACCATTCCCCTTTGGCAGGCTCCCCGCAATGTCATCAGTACCGCCCTCCAGGCCGCCTCACTCATCGGTGACGGTCTATACGGAGTTGACCTCAAGGAGGTCGGCGGCAAGTGCTATATCATCGAGGTCAATGACAACCCGGACGTCGTTGCCGGCTATGAGGACGCGGAGCTCAAGGATGAGCTATACAACACGATCATGTCTGTCTTTCTTGAACGTGTTGAACGCCGCAAGGAGCGGAAGATCGCAAAATGACCATGCCCCTCCACCTCTTTCAAGGAATCGGGATCGAACTCGAATACATGATCGT
>JAFIGB010000384.1 GCA_020831705.1 Candidatus Sumerlaeia bacterium
CCATGGATGCCCGGGACTCGAAGGGGACGGCGGTTGCAGAAGACCGCCTGGCGCCGGTGCTGGAGCGCCTCAAGCCCGACAGCAGGATCTTCGCGGGCCTTGAAAACGAGGCGAACCTCCTTCTGTCCACCTGGGTCAAGGCGGTGGAAACGGCACGTTCCGCCGAGATAGACAAGGTCAAGGACCAGTACCAGTCCCAGCTTTCCAAGATCGTATCGACAACAGCAACCCGCGGCGTCTCCAAGCACCACTTCAAGGGCCCGAACCCGGCGAAGGAGGAGGAGGAAATCGAGAAAATGCTCGATTTCGCCGTGGAGAATGAGTTCGAGGTGGAAATCAAGTATGTGAAGAGCAATCGCTCGGAAGTCAGCGAGGTTGTCGCCCCGGAAGGTGTCGAGCGGGATCGCCTTCTGGGGCGGTGCCGATCAAGGGATAACGCCTTCGCCGTTTACAAGATTGACAGAATCCTCGAGGCCCGCCTCCTCTAGGAGGGTGGCCGGGGAATAAAACAAAGGAAACACAACATGCGTATAGACGGACGCGAGGCAGGCCAGGTCCGGCCTGTCATCATCACCCCCAACTACCTGCGTTTTGCCGAGGGCAGCGCCATGATTGAATGGGGGAAGAACAAGGTCATTTGTGCAGCCACCGTGGAGCAGCGGGTCCCCCCCTACCTGGTCGGATCGGGAACCGGTTGGGTCACCGCGGAATACTCTATGCTTCCGCGAAGTGCCAAGCAGCGCATCCAGCGGGATAACGGACGTGGCAAGCCCAACGCCCGTGGTATAGAAATACAGCGTCTCATTGGGCGTTCCCTCCGGGCCGTCGTTGACATGAAGGCCTTCGGCGAACGCTCCATCATGGTGGATTGCGATGTGGTTGAATCCGATGGCGGAACCCGCACGGCCTCGATCACGGGGGCCTTTGTTGCCCTCGCCCTCGCCATCGAGCGGTTGCGCCGGGATGGCGCCATCTCGCAGAACGCGCGGATCATCAAGGATTACCTTGCCGCCGTCAGCGTGGGAATTGTCGAGGGGAAGCCGGTGGTCGATTTGAATTACCTCGAGGATTCCACCGCCCACACCGACATGAATGTTGTCATGACCGGGAGCGGCAACTTCGTGGAAATCCAGGGAACTGCCGAGCGCGAGGCCTTTCCCCGCGCCCAGCTGCTGGAGATGCTCGATCTCGCCGGTGCCGCCATCGAGGACGTCATTACAATCCAGAAGTCACTGGTGACCCTTCCATGAAGGTTGCCTACCTGGGGCTTGGCGTGATTGGCCGGGGGATGTGTGGTAACCTGCTGGCCAGGGGTGCGGAGCTGACGGTTTGGAACCGCACCGCCTCCAGGGCGGAGGAACTTGTGAAGGCTGGTGCCCGCCAGGGAAGCACCCCCGCCGAGGCAGTTCGAGGTGCGGATGTTGTATGTGTCTGTGTTTCCGACACGCCGGACGTGGAAGCTGTTGTCTTCGGCGAAGGGGGAGCGCTGGAGGGCATGGAGGCGGGTGCTGTGCTGATTGATTTTTCCACCATCTCTGCTGCTGCCACCGAGGAGTTTTCCCGCCGCGCCGCGAAGAAGGGTATTGATTGGGTGGATGCACCCGTCAGCGGAGGGGATGTGGGCGCACGCCAGGGGACGTTGACCATCATGGCGGGAGGAGATCCCGATGTCTATCAGCGGGTTCTTCCCGTTCTTCAAATGGTCGGGAAAAATATCCACCACATGGGGGGTGTCGGGTCCGGCCAACGGACAAAGATGGCCAATCAGGTCGCCGTCGCAGGGACGATTGCCTCGATGGGGGAGGCCCTTGCCTTCGCCCGGGAACAGGGCATGGATCTAGACAAGGTGCTGGAGGTGATTTCCTCCGGTGCAGCGGGAAGCTGGTCGCTTTCGAATTACGGACCACGTCTCCTTCGCGGGGACTACAATCCCGGGTTTTCCATCGACCTGATGCTCAAGGACCTTCGGATCGTCCTCGATGCCATGGAAGGTCTCGAATCGGAGTACACCGTGACCCGGTATCTTGCCGACATTTACAAGCGGATGGCGGACGAGGGGCGTGGTCACCTGGGCAACCATGCGGCGGCCCTCGAAATGGGCTGGAAACTGGATTCCGGGGAGAAGGATTGATCCCCATCCCGTCCGGGCCATTGCGGTGGTGGTCACTTTGTCCTTTGTGGCAGGTTGGGCACGGGTGTAGCTTTCTAAAACCCGTCCGCAATGGCGGGTCGTCCCAACCCCGGGTATTCAAAAGGTTAACACGTGTATTCTGAACCAGATAATGTGTCACAGGGAGCCAATCTCCCCCCCAGCGGCAACGGCATGCCCGAAGACATCCCCACCGAAACGGCGATTTTGCCCATGGAGGGAATCGTTGTCTTCCCCATGATGGTCGCGCCGATTGTTATTAGTGACGATGGAGCCAAGAAGCTGGTGGAGGAGATCATGAAGGGTGATCGCACCCTGTCGATTTTCCACCCCATCCCGGATTCCACCATTGAATTCGATGGCCTGCCCGTTGAGGTGATCCCGGAGGAGCCCCCGAAAAAGTCGGATGATGGAACGGACAACCTTTTTCCCGTCGGTACCCTGTGCACCGTCCTGCGGATGCTGCGCATTCCCGACGGCACGATCCGTCTACTCGTTCACGGGGTTGCCCGTGTCAAGATCGGGGAAGTCGTTCCCGGCAAGGGTTGTCTGAAGGCCAAGGTCACCCCCATTGAGGAGAAGGACGACTACAAGAACGACATCGAACTCGATGCCACCGCAAAGCTGGTGATGGATACGTTGAACAAGGCAATTGGCATGGGCGCCCTGTCTGACGAACTGGCCGTCGCGGCGATGAATGTGGATGGTCCGGGGCGGCTTGCTGACCTTGTGGCGTCGAACCTTCCCGTCTCCCCCTTCGACCTTCTTGGAGTCCTTGAGGAGGCTGATGTAAAGACACGCCTCCATCAGGTCCAGCGGATGCTCGGCCGTGAGGTTCTCATGCTTGAGATCGGCCACCGCATCAACGACGAGGTCCGCGAGGAAGTGGACAAGGGCCAGCGCTCCTATTACCTTCACCAGCAAATGCGGGCCATTCGCAAGGAGCTTGGCGAGGCCGATCCCCATGAGGCGGAGATGGAGGAAATGACCGCGCGCATCGAGGATGGCACGATGCCGGAGCACGCACGGGCCATTGCCCGCCGCGAACTCAAGCGCCTCGAAGCCCTTCCCCCTGCCGCCGCGGAATACGGCGTCATTCGCACGTATATCGAATGGATCCTCGACATCCCCTGGGGAAAGACCAGCGACGACCATATAGACATCGCCGCAGCGCGCAAGGTGCTCGACGAGGACCATTACGGCCTCGAAAAGGTCAAGGAACGCATCCTTGAATTCCTCAGCGTCATTCGCCTCAAGAAGGGCAACCTCAAGGGGCCGATCCTTTGCCTGGTCGGGCCTCCGGGCGTCGGCAAGACATCCCTCGGTCGGAGCGTTGCCCGTGCCACGGGCCGCAACTTCCAGAGCTTTTCCCTCGGCGGCATGCGCGACGAGGCGGAAATTCGCGGCCACCGGCGCACCTACGTCGGCGCCATGCCCGGACGGATCATCAAGTCCCTCAAGGACGCAGGGACGATGAACCCCCTCGTCATGCTCGACGAGATAGACAAACTCGGGACCGACTTCCGTGGTGACCCCGGGTCGGCCCTCCTCGAAGTCCTCGATCCGGAACAGAACAACCACTTTACCGATCACTACATGGACATGCCGATGGACCTTTCCAAGGTCATGTTCATCACCACGGCGAATTCCCTGGACACCATTCCCCCCGCACTTCGCGATCGCATGGAGATCATCCGCCTCGCCGGCTATACAGAGTTGGAAAAGCAGGAGATTGCCCACCGATATCTCGTGCCGCGGGAAATGCGCAACAGCGGCCTGACACGGAACAACCTGCTCATTGCCAAGCCGGTCCTCCGCAAGATCGTCCGTGAATATACATCGGAATCGGGCGTCAGGAACCTCCAGCGGGAAATTGGAAAGATCTGCCGCAAGGTGGCCATGCGTGTGGCGGAACACGATTCCGATCGGGAACGCGTCGCCAAGGGGAAGAAGGGCGCCTCGAAAAAGAAAACCACCAAAAAGTCCGCACCCCTTGCGAAAATCAAGGTCGCGGCGGACAACCTTGAGGAATTCCTCGGGACGCGCAGGACCTTCAGTGAAGTCGCCGAACGTCTCGGTCGGCCCGGTGTTTCCGTTGGTCTGGCCTGGACGAATTTTGGCGGCGAAATCCTCTTTATCGAGGCAGCCCGATATCCCGGCAAGGGCCAGCTCCAGCTCACCGGCCAGCTCGGGGACGTCATGAAGGAATCCGCCCAGGCGGCGCTCACCTACCTGAAGTCAAACTACGAGCGTCTGGACATGGCCGCCGAGGATTTTGAAAAATGGGATTACCACGTCCACGTTCCCGCCGGGGCGACGCCGAAGGATGGCCCGTCCGCCGGTGTGGCCATGGTGACCTCGCTGGCGAGCCTGATCACCGGCCGCCAGGTGAAGAACTTCGTCGCCATGTCCGGTGAAATCACCCTCCGTGGCAACGTCATGCCCGTCGGTGGCATCAAGGAAAAGTGCCTCGCGGCGCACCGTTCGGGAATTCGCGAAGTCTTCCTGCCCCATCACAACGAGGGGGAATTCAAGGAGGTTCCGGAGGTCATTCGCAAGGGCCTGAAGGTTTCCTTCTTCCGCGAAGTCACCGAGTACCTGGCGCGCGCCATTTCGAAGTAACGGTTTTCAAACCGCCGGATCATGTCTATAAGGAATGTCGTTCGGGGCGCCTTCGTCCTGCGGATCGTTTTACGGTTTGCGGGCGATGGTGATTCGAATGGAGGCGCCGTTTTTCATCATGGTGCCCGGCGCCGGGCGTTGGCTGAGGACCGCCCCTTCGGCGACCAGGTTGCTGCGCTCTCGTCCGTCAATGATGATGGGGAAACCCGCCTTGGAGGCCTTCTCAAGGGCATCCTGGACGCTCAGGGTCAGAAGATCGGGGGCGAGGGATTCCTCCACCGGGAGCATGCGCTCAACGGCCACATACCCCGCGGCACCTGCGAGGGCAAAAACCACCACCCCGGCAAGGCCGAGGCGCCAGAAAAGTCCCAAAAATCCATAATCCATGTTCATGCACCTTCCTTCCATGCTGGGGACGTCATGGCAAGGGCCGGCGAACACCGGCAAGATAAATGTGGGGGAGGAATTATGCAATGTCCTCGTCACATGCGTCCAGTAAGAAGGTCAGTGAAGCACGAATGTGCCCAATTCCCGGGATGTGGAGACACCGCGACAGGTCCGGGCCGATGGGAGAACTGTTGACAGCGCGCGGCCTGCTCACCATCACCGGATCCATGGCTTTGGTTCACTGAAAAGTGAGGAAGCAGAACTGGTTGGATCTTCACTTATTGGATCCCAAAGTGCCGTCCGAGTAAACTTGAACACTTCAGCGGCATCACAAACACAAAAAATCCATGAGCGAATGTTGCAAGAAAAGTCTTGCACGACTTAAATAATGGGGCATGCTTGGAGCCGATTCAGGCAATCAAGCCAAAGAAAAATAAAATAATGCTCACCACGCCACTTAACCGATTGGTGCCAAGACTCCTCATCGTGAGGTTGCCGACCATGATATTTCTCCCAGATGAATTTTACTTTCGTGGAACAGTTGGAGCTTTCCAATGAGCGCCGAAGTTAAGGAAAAAGACGCTGACGCAGC
Organism: Candidatus Sumerlaeia bacterium; assembly: GCA_020831705.1. GTDB lineage: Bacteria > Sumerlaeota > Sumerlaeia > SLMS01 > SLMS01 > JAFIGB01. The sequence goes on from JAFIGB010000384.1 coordinate 5,751, forward strand.
CCGGAATCTGGGCACTGCTGATGAGTGTCGTTTCCAGATAGACGTGAAGGAAATCGTTCCTGTAATTGTTCTTTCAGTGATCCTTTCCGTGCTCTTTTTTGCTCCGTACTTCCATCTGTTTTTTATCTACGATGACATTCCGACACTTCGGATTTCGGTGCAATCGCTGGGCGTTAATTTTGTGGATGTTTTCTCGCCCATGAGCAATGGGTTCTGGCGGCCGCTTAATCGGCTGCTCCTCATGGGATCGACGAGTGTTTTTGGGATGTCGCCGTTTGCCCTGCATTGTCTGGGGGTGTTGATACATATTGCGAATGGGCTGCTCCTGTTTCTGTTTGTACGGTACGCGATGGGGCTTGATGTTGCCCGGTCGCTATTGGGCACGGCACTTTTTCAGATATCTTTGGCAGGCTGTCTGGCGGTGATCCAACCGGGGAACTTTGCCGATCTTACCGCACTGACCGGTGTGCTCATTGCTCTGAACTCCACCTTTGTTTTGCAAGGTTGGCGCAGCTATACAGGGCTGTTCATTGGCCTGCTTGTTGGCTATCTGGCAAAGGAGGTATTCATTGTTATTCCTGCCGTGATTGCACTCGCCCATTACTCGGGCTATGGATGGCAGACGCTGTTGGAAGCATCAAGGAAGGTTGCTCTCTGCGTGGTACTTTCCCTGATTTATCTGGTCGGATTGATATACTCTCTGTCCCAGATTGATGTGACGTACGTTTCCGATGGCCGCTTGGATTTGAATGGCATCCGCGCAATACGCAGGTTCTCCGACTATATGATTTCGATATTTTTTCCCTATCTGCATGTATTTACATTTCCGGTGATTCCAATCGTGCTGCCCCATTGGATGCTGTGGGGACTTCGCTTTGTATTGCTGGTGGGGCTTTGCTATTTGGTGTTCACGATTGTTGTGGATGCGAAACGCCGGCGATTTTACGCTCCGCTTGTATTCGCCTCGCTATTCCTTCTGTTGCCATCCTTTATTGCTGCAGAAACGGCATCGCGCTATCTATATATCCCCTCCGCATTTGCCTTTGCGTTTCACTACCGTCCCACAGAATACTCCAAATGACAGGGGGTTGATCCGGAGATAGCATTCTTCTGACACAAGAACCAACGCGGTAGCCGCCGCGCGGAGAATGCCAAAATGTCCGAACCAACCCGATCAAAGTATGCCATCCTCTCCCAGCTTTGCCAAATGATTCCTGCCCACCTGGTGGGAAAAATTGCAAGGGCCCACGGTGTGGACAAGAAAGCGCGAACCTTTTCCCCCTGGTCCCATGTAGTGACCCTGCTTTTCGCCCAGCTCATCCACGCCTCCAGCCTCCATCATGTTTGCGATGCCCTTCGCAGCCATCTCCCCAAGCTGCTGACCGTGCGCCATGCCACCGCCCCGGCGAAGAATACTCTTTCCCATGCCAACAGGAACCGTGATGCGGCAATGGCCGAGGAGCTATTTTGGTCCGTACTCGCCCACCTTCAAGAAAGCCATCCCGGCTTTGGTGGGCGTACATACAAAGCCATGCCGCGGCGTTTTAAGAAGGCGATTGCCGTTGTCGATTCCACGACGATCAGCCTCGTGGCGAACTGTATAGACTGGGCGCGTCATCGCCGTCGCAAGGCCGCCGCCAAGCTCCACCTCAACCTCGACCTCCAATCCTTCCTGCCCCGCATTGCCATTGTCGATGGCGCCGGTCAGCACGACAAGGTGCGCTCCCATGAACTCTGTGCGAACCTTTCCAAGGGGGAAATCGTCGTCTTTGACAAGGCATATATTGACTATGAACACCTGTGGGAGCTAGACAAGAAGGGCGTCTTCTGGGTGACACGCGCAAAGGACAACATGGCCTACCGCTGCGTCAAACGCCTGCCAGCATCTAGCAACCCGAGGATCCTGCGCGACGACATTATCGTCATGAAAAACGAGGCATCAAAGAAGAAGTACGGTGCGCGCCTGCGACTTGTGCGGGCACTTGTGGAGGTCGATGGCGAGGAGCGTGAGATGATATTTTTGACAAACAACATGGAGTGGGCGGCAAGCTCGGTTTGCGATCTCTACAAATGCCGCTGGTCGATCGAGGTGTTCTTCAAGGAGATCAAGCAGACACTACAGCTGTGTGACTTCCTCGGGCACAGCAAGAACGCGATCCTTTGGCAGGTCTGGACAGCGCTGTTACTCTATATCCTTGTCCGCGCCTTGTCATTCCGGACTTCGTGGCGCTGCGGCTTCAAGCGGCTATTCTTCCTGCTCCGTTCATGCTTGTGGGACACGTTCGATCTAACCGGTTTAGTCAAATTCCATGGGACAGCATCCGGTGGATTGCCCATGAAAACGTGCACAGAGCAGCTATATTTACCGGGTTTGTCGCCCTGGTAGACATTTTCTGTGGGACAGCACATGGCCAAAAAAGCTTGGAAATGGAAGGTGAGACGGAAAAGTTGCGGAATGGGTTTTTGAAAGTGATACCTTGAGAGGACTCGGTTTCGTGGAAAAAGGGGGATCTATGCCCGGATGTCAGGGGCTATGGGACGGCTGTGTTTGCGTTTCTCGTCTGCCTGATCCCGTCGCGCCCTGTGTGGATTGGCCTGATGTTTGGCTTCGGGATCCTGCTATACCTGCCCGGGGCGTGGTACTCTCCCACATTGGTTTCGCTTCGCCATACCGGCCACCATCTGAAAGCACTGGTGGAAGCCCTTGAGAAAGAGGGTGCCACCCTGCCCCAGGATTCTTCCATCGTGATTCTCAAGCACCCCCACGTTGCTTCAGAACCCCACAATTGGGTCTATCGACAGCTAATTTTTGATGTGTTCCTTCCCGAGGGGAAATGGAAATACCTCGGCGATGAGCAGGTTGACGCGGCTGATTTTATTTTCGAATACATAGAATCAGGGAAAAATGTAGTCCTCCATGAAAAGGAGGGATACCCAAATGCGACCGCCAAGAAGACCGATGAAACACGAATGTCCATACCTCAGGAAAGATGAGACACCGCGACATGTTCGAAACGAAGAGTGAGAGAGAACTGTTGACAGCGCGTGTGCCCTGAAAAATGGTTTCGTCCATTGAACGGACCTGAGCGCGTGGCCTGGTCGCCAGCACCGGGCCTGGCGTTTTGGTTTACTGAAAAGTGAGGAAGAAGAAGCGGTTGGGACTTCACCTCTCGGAACGCGAAACGCTCTTCAGCCCGATGGGATGGCTTCACATGAAACGGTTGGTATGGTTGTGGAAAAGACGGAAAAGACAAATGAGGGTGGCAATTTTCGGGTTCGACAGGACACTCATAAAGCACAGTGAAAACTGCGCGTTACCCTCTCTTGCATTTGGAATGGTATTTTTACTGGGGTTATATTTTGTGGTTGGTGCGACTAATTTGCTTATTGAGCAGCCTCCAGCCGCAGGTGATCCTGGAGTTCACACTCATGTATCATCAGCAATCGAAGCCCCATTGGTGCCATTGTTTAGTGCAATACTCGCGCTCATTATTTCCTGTATATTTCCTCGGATACGATGGATGTATTCACAAGTGGGAATCGGGATTCTTGAAAACCCAATCCTGAGAAGATGGCCGTGGGTTGTCCCTATCCTGATCTTTGTGCTGTTTTGTTTTGTCATCGATAAGTTCCATTTTTGGGGATACGTTTTTTCGCTTGGATGAACAGCATTCCTTACCGACCTCCCAATACCGCCCAGCATTCCCAAAGCCGACACCTCACGCTTGACTTCCCACCTGCAATACGATTCCAATATTCCATCTGGCTTTGTGGTCAGACCTTCAAGGTTGGCGAAATACGCTCCAGCAATGCCATGACAACCACACGCAACTCCCTCACTCCCGGCCGGACGGGGCAGATTGCCTACCGCGAAAGGTGGG
>JAFIGB010000416.1 GCA_020831705.1 Candidatus Sumerlaeia bacterium
TGCGTGGCGATTATCCTCTTTCCCGCCTCCCTGCTTGTATTTATCGGACGGACCTTCGAGTACGACAATCGCGACCCGGGAATGACCGCCACCTTCGGTGGAGCGATCCTGCTCATTGGTCAGCTGCCCTTCAGGATCGTACTCTATTACCTGATTGCATTTGGGCAATGGATTGAATCCCGGGGACGCATCCACGCTTCCTGAATTTTACTGGCACAACCATCCACGTTTTCTCGCAATTTCCAGCATTCGAAGGATCGAATCATCGACCTTCATCGCATTGATATCCCCGAGGGAAAACCAGCCAGCGTGGTGTACCTCATCCTCCTGCCTGATGACTCTTTCCTCCAGGGCACGGAAGGCATGACGCACGTCGTAATGCCAATGGGCAGGCATCTCTCCGATCGCAGGAATTTCATGGCGATCGATGTCGAATATACCACGATCCAATGATTCCAGCGCCTCCACTCCAGTTTCCTCCAGCACTTCACGGATGGATGTCTCGAACAGGCTCCCATCGCCGGATTCAACATGGCCGCCCGGTTGGAGCCACGCCCCAAGTTTCTTGTGATGAACAAGGAGGATCCGTCGCCCGGATTCGTCTATAACAAAGCCGGAGGCCGTGAAGTGTCCGGGCAGACTCATGCGGTCGAATGGGTCCGATGGCTGGTCACAAAGCTCCCTGAAGAGCATGCGGGTTTCATCCCACTGAAGGCCGGGTTCAGGCGCCCATGTTTCGAGATCACGGCGAAATTTCAGGATTCTTGAGTCCGGGGACAAATCAACTCTCCTCGTCCAGCCAGTCGGGTTCCGGCTCAGGCTCGCCGTTTCGTTGCAGGAAACGTAATGCCTGAAGGGTTTCCACGAGGGCGGATACCGACCATGCCTGGGCGAAGCACCCACGGGGACGGTGTGGGGTGTTTCCATCAAAGATTTCGTTCACCGAATCCAGACACCCCTCATTTTCAAAGTGCCAGACCAGATGCTGGACGATTTCCGGAACCTTCTCCGCCAGTTCGGGAACCTGTTCCCGTTCCTCAACGATTCCCTTTACATACGGCGCAAGCAACCAGGGCCAGACAGTTCCCTGGTGATAGGCATGGTCCCGCGTGTGCAGGTTCCCTTTATAGACAGGCTTGTAATCGGGATGTTCCGGATCGAGGGTACGAAGTCCCTTGGGTGTCAACAGGCGCTGATAGACATGGCGAAGGACCTCGGGACGAAGGTCCTTGGGGATGATATTGTGCCGCAGGGCGAAGGGAATGATCTGGTTTGGCCGGGTCGTTTCATCACGGGTTCCCTTGCCATCACGGTCCACGACATCCGCCAGGCCCCGGCCGTCACCGAGAGGGAAGCGCTTCTCGAGGGCACGTTTGGCGCGGCCTGCCTGCTTTTCCCAATCCAGGGCGTGGTCGATTTCCCCTGCTTCCCGTGCCGCACCGGCGATGAGCATGAGGGCGTTGTACCAAAGCCCCTGGATTTCCACCGGCTTGCCATGGCGGGGCGTGGGTACTTCATCGTCAATGCGGACATCCATCCACGTCAACTGGGCCCCCTTGTTCCCGGCGATGACCAGTCCGGCCCTTCCAAGGCGAATATTGTGGTGGGTGCCATCCTGATAGCCAGCAAGGATCGCCTTCAAGGCGGACCAAAGCTCCTTGTCATTGATGATCGTCTGTACATCCCAGCAGCGAAATGCCATTTCAACCAGCCACAACGTGGCATCCACGGTGTTGTATTGGGGGGGATGGTTTCCTTCGGGGAAGATATTGGGGATCAACCCAGCATTCAGGTGCGTGAGAAAATGTCGAATGATGTCGCGGGCCTCGCCCAACCTGTTTGCCTGGAGACAAAGGCCCGGAAGGGATATCATCGTGTCCCGGCCCCAATCGGTAAACCATGGATAGCCCGCAATGACAGTGGGGCGGCCAAGGCTGGTGGAAACGACGAACTGTTCCCCTGCCCGGGACAACCTGGCGGAAAGGTACTCGTAATCATCCGGAAGTCTATCCACGCGCAGGCCCGTACGCCGGGCCAATTCCTGGTCGTGAATCATGTTGGCTTCGGTGGCTTCAATTTCCCTGCTGATTCCAAAACGGAGAAAGACGGGCTTCTCCGCCGTGACCTCGAAACCAAGTTCGGCGGCTGTATAGAGGGTTTGCTCGTGGATGTCCTCGCAGTCCTTCTCCGTTTCCAGGGTCACCGGGCCGAGTTCATCACCACGGCGGAGGAACTCCAGGGGTGTGGAGGAAGACATCACCAGGGGGAAGCCGCCAAAGGAAGCCAGTTGGTAGCGGTCCGTTGACAATTCGATGTCGTCGGATGGACACGATATGATGGGCCGTATGGACAGACGCAGGGAGGATTGCACCGCCGACCGGCGCAATCCGTAGCAAACCCAAAGAGTGTCGGAGGACCCCTTCGGCATCATGATATACTTGTGTAGGATCGCCCCACCCTCCAGTTCCCAGCGCCATTGGGGGAACGGGAAGGTAACAAACATCGGCCAACCCTCGGGAGGGTTCCACTGGTTGTCAGCCCAGGTCGAGGTCAGCGACATTGTCACTTTTGGATGGCGAAGGTACTCCTCCATGCCGACGAGGAGGCGCACCCGTTCCCGGGGGGGATTTCGGGCAATCCAGAAGAGGCCATGCCACTTGCGGCGTATTTCACCGCTGACGGTCCCACAGGAGAATCCACCAGTGCCGTTGGTTTCCAGCCATTCAGATGTCAAACTTGCTGCCATGATGGAAAAGCCTCCCGGGAATCGGCGAAACCGCACGCCGACAACTCAATGGTCGCCGGGAAACGCCCCGGAACAAGGGAAATCAAGGAAACCGCAATCCGAGTTGACCATCAAGTCACAATCCCATTACGGTTCCAGTGATTCTTGTCGAACCACATCAACAGACCTCCACCAACTTCCGAGGATGAAAATTCAATGAACACATCCGTCATGCAACCACTGAAATTTATCACATTCATCTTTTTGCTGGGAGCCATGGTCGCAACCAGTGGGTGCGCCTCCAAGGATGTGAAGTTGACGGGAAAGGTTGTCATCACACCGGTCCTCGTGGCTCGCGATATCGTCGACCTTCCCCTCGTTTCCCTCTCCACGCTCTTTATCTACTGGGCCTCGCGGTCCGACCCCTTCGCTCCCCCACGCCCCGGAGTGGGCTGGTCCTGGAAGGGTGGCTTTGACTTTGGGATTTCCTATGGACTTGGCTGGTTCTTCTTCAGTGCCCTCGCCGTACCCATTGCCACGGTGGATTACATTGTCTGCCGATCCTTTTTCCCGGCATTCCCCATCTGTCTGAAACCGTGGAAGAAGCAGGATCAATCCTGGGGGGACCTGCTCTTTCCCAACACCCGGGCCCTTTGGGGGACGAGTCCGCCCAAAACGATCTGGGAGGAGCGTGCCCCTCCACCACGACAACCCCAGGAGCCATCCAGACCGCAGCCGCAAAACATCTGAGTTTTTTCCCGGAAATGACAGTGATGGAACATCCCGATTGCCCGCCTCACCCGAGGCGGGCAGCGTTTTCCATGCGGCGGGCAACCTGCCGCACCCAACGTAATCAGCAAAGGTTTTCCCCTCCATGAAACTCGCCCAACGCCGTCACGCCATTGATTCCTCCGGTATTCGTAAGGTCTTTGACCTGGCCCAAACCATCAAGGATCCCATCAATCTTTCCATTGGTCTTCCGGATTATGACGTCCCTGATTCCATCAAGAAACTTGGATTCGAGGCCATCGAGGCGGGGAAAAACCGCTATACACAGACCGGCGGCAACAAGGCCCTTCGCGATGCCGTCCGGCAGTTCTATACAGACAATGGCGTTGCCCACGAGGACGTCATGATTGCCTCAGGTACTTCCGGCGCCCTCTTTCTCACGCTGCTTGCACTGCTGGATCCTGGAGATGAAGTGCTCATTCCGGACCCCTACTTCGTCATGTACGAGGCGTTGGTGAAGTTCCTCGGCGCCAAGCCGGTGCTCATCGATACCTACCCCGACTTTCGTCTGAAGCGTGAGGCGCTTGAAGCTGCCACGACGGAAAAGACAAAGCTGCTGATCCTCAATTCACCAAGCAACCCCACCGGCGTTGTCATGACGGAGGAGGAATGCCGCATGGCTGCCGATTTTGCGGAGGCCCGGGGTATAGAGGTTTTGTCCGACGAGATTTACGAGGCCTTTTCCTACGACGGGGAGTTTGTCCGTCCTTCCGCCTACTTCAAGGCCCCGATTGTCATTAGCGGCCTTTCGAAGTCCGTTGCCATGACGGGATGGCGCCTTGGCTGGCTGGCAGGGCCGAAGGATCTCGTGAAGGCATGCGAGGAAATCCAGCAATACACCTTTGTCTGTGCACCCTCCGTGGGGCAGGAAATGGCCATTCAGGCGATGAAGTTTGACATGCGCCCCATTTGCGAGGAGTACATGCGCCGTCGCGACCTGATCTATAACGGCCTTGTGGACAATGGTTACAAGGTGAGCAAGCCCGGTGGCGCCTTCTATATCTTCCCCGAGGCCCCCGGAGGCGATGGCGACGCCTTTGTTCGAAAGGCTATTGAGGAGCGACTTCTCATGGTTCCGGGAAGTGTCTTCAGCAAGCGGAAGACGAATTTCCGGATCAGCTTTGCGGCCAGCGAGGAAAAGCTCCGGGCCGGCATTGAAATCCTCAAGAAACTGGCGCCCAGGTAGGAGCAACATCGAAGGTGTTGAACGAACCGACAGAGAACCTCTCCCGCGATCCGGACGAACTCGTCCGCCAGCTCGATGCCCACATGCTGGCGAGGGAACGGCGCGAGTGGCAGCTTCTTCGCGCCCAGCTTTCCTTCCATTGGTTCGAACTGTTCATCGTCGCCGGGGTGTTTGCGTTCTCTCTCGGGTTCGTTGCGACGATGATCTTTGCCTTCTCGGCAGAGAGCGAACAGCTTCACCTTTTCATGACATTCTGGACCGTCGGATGGATTGCAACGGTCCTGATCGCATTGATGTTTCTCATCCGTCGATACCGGGCGTTGCGGCGTTCCATGGAACTTGTCGCCCGCCGTTTTGACCGCATTGAAAAGGTCCTCGAACAGGAACTGAAACGGGCCCCTGCCGGTGATCACCAACAGGAGCCCGTGGACTGATTTTACTCCCCTGTCATGGGGCGGGAATCAAAGGTCCTTCATGCGTGGATCGAGCAGGTCGCGAAGACCATCGCCCAGGAAATTAAATCCAAGCACCGTCACAAGGATGGCAAGGCCGGGAAAGAGCGGCAGCCACGAATAGAAAAGCAGATACTCGCGTCCGTCGGAAAGCATGTTCCCCCACGTCGGCTCGGGAGGAAGTGCGCCGAGACCGAGGAAGCTCAATCCCGATTCAGCCAGGATCGCCGTGGAAACACGAAGCGTTCCGTAGACCAGAAGCGTCCCGAAAAGATTCGGGAGGATGTGCTTGTACATGATTGGCAGGTGCGTGACGCCAATGGCTCGTGCAGAATCAACGAATTGCTCCTCCTTGATGGACAGGACGCTTCCCCGAACAAGACGTGCGTAGGAGGGGAAGGTTGCAAACCCAAGCGCAATAATCACCGGCAACATGGAAAACTGGGATCGATCAAACCCGTAGGATGCAATCCAGTCCAGCATCAGGGGGCCAACGGTTGCGGAGACGGCGATTGCAAGAAGCAGGAACGGGAACGCCAGCATGATATCCACGACACGGGATATCAGTGAATCAACCCATCCGCCAAAATATCCGGAAAGAAGGCCGAGTAAGGTGCCCAGGGTCATGCCGATGGCCACCACGGTAATCCCGACAAGGAGCGACGTCCGGGACGCATAGACAACCCGCAGGAAGATATCGCGTCCGAGGTGATCCGTCCCGAAGGGATGCTGCCAGGAGGGAGGATTGAGGGCGATGCGGAGATCCTGGGTGATCACACTGTCCTGGGGAACGAAAATACCGGCGATAATGGCCGTCAGGCAGATGAAAACAACGGTTATCAACCCGACCATCGCGAGGGGGTTGCGGCGAAAACGTCGCCAAAATTCGGCGTATTCGCTCATTTGGCACTCCCTTCAAGACGAATGCGTGGATCAAGAACGCTATACAACAGGTCAACGAGGAGATTGACGAGGACAAATATGAAAGCCAGAATCAGGACAGCCCCCATTGTCACCGGAAAGTCACGACCCCGAATCGAGTCGATCATCAACTTTCCGACACCCGGCCAATTGAAAACCGTCTCCACGATGACCGACCCACCCAGAAGGGCGCCGGTGGAAAGCCCCGCAACAGTTACGAAGGGGATCATGGCATTCTTGAGGGCATGCTTCAGGATCACCCGATTGCTGTCCAGTCCCTTGGCGCGGGCAGTCCGGACGTAATCCATGCTGAGAACCTGAAGCATGGAGGAGCGCAGGATACGACAGAGGAAAGCCCCCGTGCTCACACCAAGGGTAATCGCAGGCAGGACCAGGTGGCTCACCATCTGGGGAGTCCATGGATCGCCGCGGCCCGCCGGTGGAAAGAGGGGGATATTTCTGGAAAAGAGAATAATCAACTCAAGACCCAGCCAGAAACTTGGCATTGCCAAAAAGACAAAGACAATAAATCGGCTGGTATTGTCCAGGATGCTCCTTGGATAGACAGCACTCAGGACACCCACAATGATTCCCGTCAGGATGGCGAATATCATCGAGACGAGGGCCAACTCGATGGTGGCGGGCATACGGCGGAAAATTTCCTCCGTCACAGGCCGCCCTGAAGTGATCGAAGTACCGAGGTCACCCCGTATGACACCTCCGAGCCAATAAAAGTACTGGGTGACGACATTGGTCTTCACCAATGTCCGATTGATCATGACATCCAGGTCCACACCGATTTGATAGACGTCGGTTTGGGAGACCCGGGCCTCGATCACATTGGACACGGGAAAGTCCTCGTGCTCAATGAATCTCCCCACGAGGGGGTTCGCCGCCTCCCCGACGTGAAGGCGAATGAGTCGCTCCCTGTCGAAGTCGGTCTGTTCATTGGGAATTACATGAAGAATCAGATAATTTCCACGCTCAATTCCCAGAACCCGTGCCGTCCCGGGGACTCCACCGACATAACGCTCGTAGCCAAGTTCAACACTCTTGGCGGTGATCGATTCCTCGGTCGCCTCGGGTCCAAGCATGAGACGGACGGGATCGCCGGGGGACAATCGCATCAGGGCGAAGGTCAGAATCGTCACACCCAGCATGGTTGGTATCAGCTCTAGGAGGCGACGCAGGATGTAGGTTGTCATCTGTGCGCCCTCCTGTCCTTGTTAATCAATGGTCACACCCTCAAAGAAAAGTCGGCCTGAAGGGTTAATCTGAAAACCCTGCACGCGGCTGCGGACACCGATGTTCACCTGGCCATGGAAGGCAAAAATCCATGGGGCTTCTTCCACGATGATCTCCTGCATGCGCCAGTAGCGCTTGCGGCGTTCCTCCGGATCATCCTGCTCCCGGGCCTCATCCAGAAGCGTGTCTATTTCCTCGTTCACATAAAAGGAGGAGTTACTGTAGGAACCAGAGCGAAAGAGTGGCTCGAAATACCCCTGGGGTGCCTCGCCGCCAACCCATCCACCGATGAAGATATCATAGACACCTTCCTTGGTGGGATACTGGCGCCCATCGCGGGTCTTGTACTCCTCAAACTTGGACCAATAGACCGCATTGTCAAAGATCTGCATGTCCACCCGGATACCCACCTGACGAAGCTGCTCCACTACCGCATCGGCAGCAATGCGGTAGGTGCCGAGCTCATGGGTCCAAAGGGTCACCTGAATGCCATCCCCATACCCAGCCTCACGAAGGAGTTCCCGTGCTTTTTCCGGGTTGTAATCATACTTGCGCACATTGGGGTTATAGTCGGGCAGCACCGACGGCAGCACGCTGTTGGCCGGCTCCCCGACACCGAAGAAGACATACTCCACCATCTCCTCCTGGTTGATGGCGTAATTGGCCGCCTGGCGGACCCGCTTGTCCTTAAAGGGACCGTTCTGGGTGTTGAAACCGATATAGACAATGGAAAGGTAGGGGCTTGTTTGCAGGCTCACCTGGTCGGAATTCTTCGCCACGTTCACCTGGGCGAAGGATACCGTCGCCATATCAAGGACACCCTGCTCCAGAAGAATCAGCCGTGTTGTGTTTTCCCGAATCGGCCAGAACTCGAGGTTCTCCAGATGAATCTCCTCAAGGTTCCAGTAGGTGGGATTGCGCTCCATTTGAATAACCACATCGGGAACCCAGTCGACCAGCATGAACGGGCCGGTACCCACCGGATTGCGACCAAGATCCAGTCGCCTGGATGGGTCGGGGTGGTAATGACGGGCGATTGCCTCGGGGCTGGGAATTGTCGCGAAGGCGCTTGTGAGCCGCTCGGGGAAAATACAATTGGGGGCCTCAAGGTTGAAAACGACCGTCAAGTCATCCACCACCTCAATGTTGACAATATCCTCGATGAGGCGGCGACGGGTGGAGGCCGTTTCCGGATCCAGAATACGATCAAAATGAATCTTCACGGCATCAGCTGTAAAGGGAGTGCCATCGTGGAAGAACACCCCGGGGCGTAATTCAAAGACCCAGGTCACACACCCATCCTCGGAGTACCAATCGGTGGCAAGCACCCCTTCCATGACCAGATCGTTGTTCCAGCGCACCAGCGGCTCGAGCACCTGAAGCATGATCACGGTTTCCTGCGCGTAAATCTGCCTGGCCGGGTCAAAGGTCAGAAAGTTGTCCCCATACCCAAAAACGAGGGTGGATTGCATGTGCTCCTCGCTGCGCTGATTCGCACAGGAGGCAACCAGCAGAACCGCCGGCAGAAGAATTAACACTGAAAAAACAGACAAAAAACGTGACATGGTCACCTGTGTTTGACGGCTTGCAGGAGGGCGCAGCCGGGATGAGAATAGGAGGAAAAGGGGGAACGCCGGGTAGTGCAATGATTATCCGTGCACCCGGCACCAAACAGTTGAATCCTTCCCCTTTGAATTAAAACGGTCCATTGAATGATGCACCTCTCAATTCCCCGGTACCCGATAAATGATGTGGATTACTGGCGCAAGGCAAGCGCGGACGATACCTGAAAAAAGCGGCCTTCCTCAAGGCTTCACATGGAGTCCCCCATTTTTTTAATTAATTCGGATTTTTTAAGTCCATTATACGTTGACAACCACATTCTATTTGAACTGAATGTATGTGGCTTGAGCAGACCAGCCTTACAACCTGCAACCACAATTTTGCAGGCGAAAACTTAAGTTCAAGGAGCACTTGACATGAAGAAAGCCATTTCTTTGACGGTCCTTGTTGGAGCGTTGATGGTCGCTTCACACGGTTATTCCTACACCGGGTCCTTTACGGAGGACTTCGATGCGGCCGGTTCAACCGACTGGACCGATCCCGTCAACACTGGAACGGTGATTGTCACAGGAGAAACAACCCCTGCTGATTCTCCCGCCTATTTTCCGGCCCCCAATGATGTTTCAGCCGGCTTTAACGGAACCGGTTGGATGCGGGTTGGCACCACGAATGCAGGAAACTTTGGCGTCGTCCTGTCAATTTTCGATGCAAACACGACCGTTCCGGCCGAGGAACTTGAGGATTACACCATTGAAGTCGACATGTTTGTCGTTGTTGATCAGCCAACGCGGCATCAGCTTGGGTTGGCCGGTCACTGGACACCTGCGGCAGAGAATTCACCGCCTGAATTCTTCTACTCCCACAATACTCCTGCTAATCCCAATGGATTTGGCTGGAGAGGTGGTGGCCTCGCGACCCAATATGGGGCCTTCGGGGGTGTCACACTCGACACGAATCAGTGGGTTCGGATCCGTATGGACTTCTTCGAAAATGGTACAAGAGTCGAAGTTGGTGTGGATATTGGCATCGACGGCATTGAGGAGCATTCACAGGAGGCCACCTACACAGGAACCGGCCTCACTCGCACCTCCGGTGCTGCTGGTGTTTTTGCCGTTCTCAATGACCCCAGTGCCAGCAGTTCCGCCGTTACGAGCCTTTACTCCTACTTCGACAACTTTGAACTCACATTCCCATCAAGTGTTAATGATTGGACCCTGTTCTGAGTCGTTGTCGAATGATCCATTAACGCAAAAGGGCCTCATCCAACCGGGTGGGGCCTTTTTTTGCGGGGCCACCTGGTGAGCATTTTGAAGGATTTCACCAACCTCCCTCAATGCCCTTGCCGCTGAACCACGGCCCGGATATGATCTGTTTCAACTGTGAGATTGGTCCTGATCATGACAAAAAGAGTCCTTCCCATCCATGCATCGACATAAAGCCTACATCCTCGCGGGAATCATTTCCATCGCCTCCATCGCCTCGTTTACCTATGTGGTGGGGGAATTTTCTGCAACGCGCGCCGCACACTTTGCCTCGCGGGAAATGCCCGCGGAGAGGCCCGAGCCGGTCAAAGTGGAAGAGGATAAAGAGAAAGTACCGGAGCGATACGTTGCACCTGCCCCGGTGTCGCCGCCCTTTTATTGAGGGTGATGATCCGGTCAATCAGCTGTTCAGGAAGTGAAGATTACTGAATCCAGCGACCGGGAGGTTGGGGAATCGTTGGGGGGGCAGGCAGCCCGGCTTCCTCGAAGAGATCAGCAAGAGCCTCACACGGTAACCCCACCACATTGAAATAATCCCCGTCGATGGTATCGACCAGTCCCCCTCCAAGCCCCTGAATTCCGTAGGCACCCGCCTTGTCCCGTGGTTCCCCGGAGTTCACGTATTCGGTAATTTCCTCTTCACTTAACGCTCTGAAAGTCACCCGGGTTGATATGGGTTGGAGCCATGATTGGTTCCTGCCGGCCTGAAGAAGTGCCAGACCCGTGATGACCTCATGGGTTTGCCCCGAGAGAATTCTGAGCATTCGGATAGCGTCCAAATCGCTTTCCGGTTTTCCGAACAGGCGCATCTTGAAGGCCACCACCGTATCCGCAGCCAGAACCCAGGTTTCCTCGGGCTGGGCGGATGCCACGTCCATCGCCTTTGCATAGGCGGCACGGAGGGCGAATGTTCTGGGATGATCAGCGAGGATATTCCGCTCATCCACCCCACTGGGAACACATGAGAAGGGGACTCCCATGGCATTGAGGAGTTCCTGACGCCGTGGGGACGCCGAGGCCAGGATGATGGGCTTCATCGGGTTGATTTACCTCCTCCTCTCCCGCTCGATGTTTCGCCGTTCCTGCTGTACACGACGGGTTCGATCCCTGACGGAGTCGCGCAGGGGCTTGGCATCGAATTCCATTTCCACCACCCAGAACTCCTTTTCCTCCTCCGAGCCCCGGGGTCTTTCCACTTCCCTCTCGCTGCGTGTCATTCGAATATTGTTCAGGTGCTCTCGCAGGGTTCTGGCATTCATGGGATCCTCAAGAAGCCACTCCCTGACGGTCAGGCCATCGCGATTCAGCTCATAATCGCTGATTTTCCGCATGATCCGGCTGGTTGCCTCCCGCTCGGCGGTAATTGCCGCCCGCTGACGGGGGCCAAACTCCGTACCCACGGGACCGTCCGGAAGAAACCCACCACCATGGCTCAACACCACCTCGGCGACTTCCTTGAGGGGAAGCGTTGCCTCCACCATGACCCGGCCTTCATCGGTGAAGACGCTGACTTCCTCAACTGCCTGAAGGATTTCATTGAGTCGGGCCTGAAGGGCCGGGCGGTTGCGGGCAAATTGCCCAAGGCTTCTATTGCCGCGCTCCCCGGGGGGAGGTTCGGAGGCATCGAGTGTGGAAAGTTGCCGGGAAAGGTCGGAAAAAATGACCTCGCGGGCGGCCAATCGGCGGGAGGCACCAACAATCCCGATGGAAAGCTCGCCACCGGTTTCCTCCCCCACCGGGAGCCGATACCTGGTGCTTGTCTTTAATTCCCGATTTGACCAGGGGATGATGCGGCGCTGGGAGCCCGGCGCCTCGGCATCGACTTCAAAGGCGATCTTCGCATCAGCGCGAATCCAGTCCGGCCGGGATGTGATTCCACACCCAGCCAGAAGAAAAAACGTGCATGTCAACAAGGCGAGCTTGATTGTCCAGACGGGCATCAGTGCCATGGGTGGAGCCTATTGGGTGTTTCGTGTGTGATCCCGGCGAATCTGATCCAGAATTCCATTCACAAATTTGGCGGATTCAGCGGAACCACCAAATTCCTTCGCAATCTCGATGTATTCATTGATGACAACACTTGCGGGAATGTCGGGGAAATGGAGCAGCTCGGTTGCGCCAAGATGGAGAATCGACCAGTCCTCATAGGAAAGCCGGTCACTTTTCCAATCCCGAAGCGTTTCGGAGACGATCTCCTTGATCCTTCCCTGGTTGGAGTGGAACTTTCCAAGGAGGTCCATGGTGAAGCTTTTCGACCCAAGTGAACCCTTGATTTCAGCCACCTTGACCGATGCATCCCGAAGTGATTTAGAGGTCTCTTCGAGGGTATGGGCAAGCTCGCTGAGAATGTCTTCCCCCTCGATTTCCGTGTAGCTCTTCCCGTCCTTCGACTTGGGGAGTTCGCCTGTTTCCGAGGCATGAAAGAGGAGCGACATGGTCTTGTCGATCCGTTGCCCCGTGCTTTCAGCAGCCTTCTTCAACTGGGTCATCAAGGAGCGGGTCGCGCCCAGTTCCTCGCCAATGGAGGTGGCATGGACGGCAGAAACGGCGCGGGTCAGCTGGTGGCTGTTGAAAAACTCGCAAAAGAGAACCTGAACGGCGCACTCACGGCACTTGCGTCTGCTCGGTGCAGATGGGCCGGACTTTTTTCTCGCTGGTTTGCTTGGTTTGTTGGACAATGGGGAATTGATCCTCCGTGATCTGGGGGGCGGGGAGTTAGCGGGCCACGCCGGGGGCGGTCAAGCCCGGTGTTTCAGGATTCGAGATTGGGTCGGGGTCGCGGGGCTCAAGATAGTCCACCGCGAGACGGTATCTGAAATGGCTGAAGTATATGTTTCGGCCATTTGCTTCCAGCTCACCACGTTGAAAATCCACGTTGTCGGATCGGAAATCCTCCTTCGGAGGAAAATGAGGGTAGCCATGGTCACTGTTGACCGCCATGCGGTATCCATCCATTCCGCCAAAGTAGAAGTCAACCAGCTCATCCTTCTCGGCCTCCGACAGGGTGTCGTAATGCGACCGGATGGACATGGCAAAATCGGCGTCGACCGGAACCCACCCGTAGGGCGCGAGATAGATTTCCGACCAGTCATGGAGGTTCCTGTTGAAGGGGTAGAGCACCCAGCCACTTTGCCAGCGGGCGGGTACTCCAGCGGCGCGGCAAAGGGTGATGAACAGCAGGGCAATCTGGCCGCAATCCCCGTAACCCTGATCGAGGACATACTCGGGGATGTTCCGCAGGGTCGAGTATTCCCGGGCATAACTGTACTGCTTGTTATTGCTAATCCAGTCGTAAATCAGCCGTGCCCGGACTGCCGGATTCGGCTCCCCGCCGGTAATTTCCTCGGCCAGGTCGCGAATGCGGTCCGAGAAGAGAACATGGGGGGCCTTTTCCGCCGTGAAGTATCCGTGGTAGGGATTGGAAGTCTGGTCCGTCGCGGCGACCAACTCGGGATCGATTCGATAGAGGCGGGGACGTGATTCCATCGCCCATGCTGCCTCGAAGACAGTTTCCTCCTCGCCCATCGATGGTTGGTCGAAATAGATGGCCCGAGGGGGGTATTGGGGGCCGTTGATGTGGAGGGGGGACGGATTTGCAGAGAGGAGTTCCACCCCGGACTGAAAATCCGTTTGCTGGGGAAAGGGCATCCAGCAGCGGATCGTCTCGCCGGCAGGCGCTGCTCCCGGGAGTGCCCGTATGTTCATTCTGACCACGAATTTTCGTGGTTGTCCATGGGTCTGGCTGGGGTGGGTGATCTCCTGCCGGACCCGTCGAGCATGCTCCAGAAGGAACTGCGGACCGCGATCCGAGACCTCGGAAGTCCGCCGAGCCCGAATTTCCTGGTTTCGGAAAAAGAGATTTGATCGGCTTGGGCCAACAAATCGCTCCTCACCATCAATGACCTTGCGGTCAAAAAGACCCTCCTCAATCCAATCTTCAAACTCCTGCCGGGTAAGATCGTTAATATTTCCGTCGAGAAAGGTGTAGAGGCGCTCCCTCGTCAGGGAATAATCCCGGCGAATCCGTGCGGAACGCTCGATCTCGTATTCCAGGCTACGGCGTTCCTCCACGGTGAGATTGTCACCATGCCGGGTGAGGAACTCCCTCACTTCCTCATCAGCCAGGGCGAGCTGGCCACTCTCATGGAGGGTGATGACGTTCCTCATCTGGTTCTCGTACATGGAGGCATCCAATCCAAGGGGGGGAATCATTTGAAGGACCAGCAGGGCGACAGGAAGGATATATTTGACCATGACCCAATTTCTCTCCCGGCTGAACCAACCCGTGCCTTGGTTGGCCGGGTCGTTATCTTCATGTCATGTTGTTGCGGGCATGCACATCTCCCACTCAGGGAATCTGCCCTTGATTCTCTCGGGCGGGCAAACTGAAATCAGTCTCAAGGAGACGCTCCATGAAATGTTACTCCCAGTCCCGTTCCAGATTCACCATGTTCCTTGCCCTTTTGCTTCTTGGTAGCCCCCTTGTGGCCGTTTCACAAATGACAGGCCCCCAGCCCGCGCCTGCCCCGCAACCAGCGCAAGCCCAGTCACCCACCCGCGGTGAAGCCATTGAGTTTCTTCAGAAGGTGGAGAGGAAAAACGAGGAAATCAAATCCCTTTCCGCGGAATTTGAACAACTCCGGGTGGACCCGATCTTCCACGATGAAGTCGAAAGCAAGGGGAAGTTCTGGTATCGAAGCCCCGGCGAATTTCGCGCTTCCTATGATTCCCGCCACCCCGCTGAAATTTGGATTTTTCCCGATCACCTCATTAACTACAGCCCATCCATCAAACAGGTGGACATCCTTCCCATCGAGCAGGGCGAAAATGCCCCCATCAACCAGATGCTTCTCGGATTTGGTGTTAAGACGGAAAGCATCCTGGAAGTCTTCGATGTTGGACTCATCGAGGCGGAAAAGGATGGGCAGGTCGCCATCGAATTCCACTCGCGGGATCTTGATCGCTCCCTCTATTACAGGAGGATCGTGATCCACTTTCAGGAGGAGAACGCCGAACCCGCCAAGCTCTTCCTTGAGGACGGCGAATCGGAGATCACGGTAACCATCAGGGGTGTCAAACAGAACCCCGACCTTGACGCGGCCCTCTTTACGCCCAAATGGCCGGACGACGTTGAGGTCATTGACCAAAGATAATTCGGCACGGAGGGTTGCGCTCCGGCCATGACCCCCTCCAAAATAATAGCCTGCGGCATTGGTCGCGCATATTTCCGAAAGGCCAGGGCCCAACGGGCGATGAAATTCTCCAAGAGATTCTACTTCCTTGTCGTTCTGCTCCCCCTCGCAATGACCCTGTTGTCGGCATGCCAACCCGTCGTCAGGGAAAGAACGCTCCCCCCGTCGATCCGTTCCGTAACGGTTCCAATGGCCGTCAATCGAACCTCCGAGCCGGCCTTTGAGGAATACCTCACCGTTGCCGTCCAGGAGGAATTTGACTTCGACGGGCGCCTTCGCCGGGCACGGAACATCCGCGATGCCGATGCCATTATTCGTATTTACGTCACTGACTGGGAGAATTCCTCCTTCGCCATCGATGCCGATGGGTTTCCCACCGCCCAGGAATATTCCGTATCGGTTCACGTCCAGATTCGTGAAAATATCCCCGGTCGCCCGATGATCGGACCCTCGCGGGTCATTAACGAGGTATACGTCTTCAACGCCGATACCCGGACGACCACCTTCGTGCCGGAACCAAGACGCCGTGAGGAACTTACCCGACGCCTTGCCCGGACAATCGTCCGCGAGGTCATTACCGGAGATTTCACCGGCATTGAATTACAGGGGCCAGCAGCAGGAGCTCCCATCGTTGTACAATGACAAAAGCCTGTATATCCACCACGCCGGAATCTAACCCGGTAAATGGAAGCTCCATGAACCATTTACGGAACCATATATTACGGATTGGCTTCCCCCTCCACACCCCGGTCACCAAGGCACAATGGATATGAACAACGAAGGCGAAAACATCACGGAGGCCACCACGGATTCTCCCGGTTTTTTTTCGCGCTTTGTTACCAGGATGCGCACCAAGCTAATCGTCCCCTTCGCGACGTTTCTCTACCTTGGTACCATCTTTGGCGGGCTCTATACACTTGAAAACGCCTACTACGTAGTCGACAAGTGGGGTGTCATCCAAAACCTCCTCACCGAACTTTCCTACATCGACAATGACCAGGCAAACCAGGCCAGCAACGTCGTCAAAAGATATGTCGAAAGCAACTATCGTCGCGTTGAAGCGGGGAGGACGCTGACTGATGAGGAACGGGAGCGCCATTGGGAGCTCCTCGACCAGGTGTCCGAAAAGCTTCTGGAATCCTCACCGGTCATCACCGGTATGGCCGTGGAGGACAAGGAAGGAGCGATCCTTTACGAATACCGCGTTCCCGAGCGCGTCTGGGAACAGCATGACTTCACAAACAGTCTCCTGACGAGGAGCTTCGAGAGAAGCTTCAAGCGGACATTCATCGACGAATCCCGCCAGGCCTATCTCGGCACAATGCGGATATACGTCACGACCGCCAAGGGAAGCCCGGAAATCACCGAACTGACAACCAAATACCGGAACTATATGATTATCTTCGTTCTAGGCGTTTCCATTTTGTATTATGGTCTGGTTCGGTCCATCCTCATGCCCCTCAACCGTGTCATCGATTCGATCATCAACCGGCAAAGCGGGCGATCCTCCATCATCAAGACGCCACGAACCACGTTGGAGAGGGCCTTCAACCAACTGGCTCGTGATGCAACACTGACACGCTTCTCCAAGCAGATGCGCGACGAAATTGCCCACCAGGGGCTTTCCTATGTGGAGCCGCTCCTTGAATTCATTCCCTCACTCACCACACGGCTGATTGAATTGCCCGGAACACAGATCTGGGTTCTATCCAGACAGGATGAGAAGGCACCCTGGGATACCGAAAAGGTTTTCGGCAGCAAGTCCGGTGAAAGCGACAGGGAGCACTTCAAGAAAGTCCTCATGAAGGAAATCGAGGGGGACGATGAAAACCCAATCATGAATTGGGAACCGAAAGTGCTCGCCTGGAAGGACAGCAAGGAGAAGCAGCGCCTTTCCTTCATCGATATTCTCGATGCCGGATTTGATCGGCTACGCTTTTTCGTCATCCATGGCCAGCCCGGTGAATCGGCACCAACCGAGGAGGTCCGGACCTTCTATGGGCGCCTCGCCCAGGAACTGCGCTACGCCCTTGGAAGTGTCGAGGAACAGCGCCGCCTGATCCTCCAGGAAAAATCCAAGGCGAATATCTCCCTTTCTCGCAACCTGGGCCACGATCTCACGAACATCATCGCAACGAGCAAGCTCGAGCTGATGACAATCAAGACGTTCCTTTCCCTCCCCGCGGGAGAGGTTGCCCACTCCCCCGCCAAGGCGGAGATGTTCCGCGAATCACTCGAGGCGCTCCTCAACAACACCCGTTTCCTCCAGGAAATCGTAAACCTCTACAGAAGTTTCAGCTACCTGCAAAAGCCAAAGTTCGAGCAGATAGACATCAATACCATCATCGTGGATGTCGTCCAGCTTTATGAATTGTCGCTCTCCAAGAGTTTCGTGATAGAGAAATCCCTGGCGAAAAAACTCCCACCGGTCCGCGTGGAGCCGCGCCTCCTGAGGCTCGCCCTGTTTAATCTGCTGACCAACAGCACCGATGCCATCAAGAAGGTTGATGGAAATGGGAACCAGAAGGGACGGATCAGCATCAGTTCGGTCATCAACCACAAGCGCGGTTATGTGGAAATCCGCGTGGAGGACAATGGCCCTGGAATTCGCGACGGAAAGGGGAACCTGTTGGCGACGGACAAGATTCCCGAGATTTTCAGGCTCGGATATACAACCAAGGACAACCAGGAGGGCGAGGGGCTCGGGCTGAACTGGGTCCAGAACATCGTCCGCGAGTTCCATCACGGTGACATCATCGCGGCAAATATCGAAAAAGGGGGCGCGATGTTTGCAATACGAATACCCATCGAGTCTCCCGCAGGGACGGACTCACAGGCCGCAGTTGAAGTAGGCATGGCAACCAATTCCAAGGAAAAAGGAGGCTCCTGATGGCAATCAAGGTGCTGATCGTTGACGATAATGAGCTATACAGGACCGCATTCCGCAGAAGCCTCATGATCAAGGACTACGATGTGGTTGAGGCAGAAAATGGCTCCCATGCCGTGGAAGTCTATGAAAAGGAAAATCCGGACATCGTCGTGACGGACCTTTCCATGCGCACGCCAACGGAGGGACTCGACCTGATCAAATCCATCAAGGCCATCGACCCCCTCATTCCCATCGTGATGATCTCCGCCGTCGGCACCTTCGAGGAAGGCTCCCTCGCCAAGGAACTTGGAGCCGATCGTGTCCTGATGAAGCAGAAGATAGACGAGCATATCGAGGAACTTTTTGACGCCATTGACGGTGCCAAGAAGGTCAGTACCCGGCTCCGGGCGCTTCGCGAGGAAATCGGAAAGATGGCCAATGATTCCGAGGAGCTTGGAAAGGAAGCCGTTGAACGCCTCCGCAATATCATCTCCACACCCAACCAGCACCCCGTCATTCTTGCAGAAGCCTACGATGTTCTCGCCGTGGCAAACGCCCGTGAAATCCGGGTTCAGATGGAGCGTGAATATCAAAAGGCCGGCTCCGGCAACAGCGCCAGCATGGAGGAGGTCGAGACACATCTGAAAAGTATCTTTGACGACCTCAAGAAATTTGACCCGGAGACAGTCAAGGAGCTTTGCGTGGCGGAATACTTCTACCGCGTTCAGGGAGGAGACATCCCCGAGGGGGAGGACTTCTCGCGCAACATCGGTTTCTCCTACTGCTTCGCCGTGGAGAACGAGGCAAAGACACGCCTGCGCAAGCGCCTTCAAAGGTTCCTGTCTGACCACTCAAACTTCAAGATCATCCGCAAGCTCATCGATGACAGGACCAACCAACTTGATCTTTTTTATCACCAGTACCTGCTGCGCCTCCAACAGCAGATGCCCTTCGATTTCACCATCGACAATGTGCGCCAGGTTTTCCAGCGCGTGTTGGAACACGAGTCACGCTACAAGCCCGATGGTCTCAAGGCACTCGGTATCATGATTGTCTGCTTCGGCCGCGATTATTCCCTCAAGGCACTCAAGGGGCAGATCAAGGTCAACAATCCGTTGGGCATCAAGGCATTCGATGACGACATGGAAGTCCTCAAGTTCGCCCACCTGCTTGTTTCCCTCCAACATTATCGCAACCCGTATATCCACCCGGAAATCAGCGAAATGGAAAAGATCTCCAAGATTCGCGAAACGACGGTGGACTGCCTCAAGATGATATCCAGGTTGAATTGACCGGGAACTGAAAACTCGACGAAAGGAAAATCACAGGATGAAGTTTTTGAGGATTTTCGCCCCCATCATGGCCGTAACCGTTCCGGCGCTGGCCATGCCGATGGATTCCGCACAACGCCCCGCCGTTGTCAAGCCGCGGGCCCTTGAACAGGGGGGAACGATTGCCCTCGTGACCCCGGCATCACCCAGCAACGAATACGTCCTGAGCTTTGTCACGGATTCCCTTGAAAGCCAGGGCTATACAGTCAAGCCCGCGCCCAATGTCCTCAAGCGCGATGGCCATACCGCCGGAACGGATCAGGAGCGCGCCCAGGCACTGATGGACGCCTTTGCCGATCCCGAGGTCGACGCCATCTTCTGCATCAGTGGCGGATATGGGGTCACCAGGATGCTCCACCTCATCGACTTCGATGTGATCCGCGAAAACCCGAAAATCTTCACCGGCTTCAGCGATATCACCGCCATGCACATGGCCATCCAGAGGGAAACGGGACTTGTCACTTTTCACTCCCCCACCCACAGCCGCACCCTCGGCAAGACCTTCGAGGAGCGCCCGATGCAGGCCGAATGGTTCTGGCGCCTCATTCACGCCGACAGTTATTTCGACGAGGACGGCAATCGCATCGATGGTATAGATGCCTACCCGACGGAGGACTCAGAGGGCGAACCCGAAACCCTCGTTCCAGGACGGGCCATCGGAAGGTTGACCGGCGGGAATCTTTCCCTCATTGCCGCGCTCAGCGGAACGCCCTACGACCTCGATGCCGAGGGGGCCATTCTCTTCCTGGAGGATGTCGGCGAGGAACCCTACCGTATAGACAGAATGCTTTCCACCCTGGAACTTTCCGGCAAACTGGATCAGCTTTCGGGTGTCGTCATCGGTCGGTTTGCGAGATCGGAACCGAACAATCCCGACAGAACCTTTACCCTTGAGGAGGTCTTTGAGCGGTATTTCGCCCATCGCGATTACCCCGTCATCTCCGGGTTTCCAACCGGTCATGTTGTCGACAATGTGACCATCCCCTACGGCATTCTTGCCGAGTTGGATGCCGACA
The DNA here is from genome assembly GCA_020831705.1 of Candidatus Sumerlaeia bacterium. Lineage (GTDB taxonomy): Bacteria > Sumerlaeota > Sumerlaeia > SLMS01 > SLMS01 > JAFIGB01. Next base: position 20,552 of record JAFIGB010000416.1, read on the forward strand.
ACAAGACGCTGCGGCTCCTTGAAGATCCGGTATTACTTCCCACGATTGGTTCCACCGATGATCACGAATAACTCGCCGGGATTGTCCTGGAATGGGAGGAAAATCAGGGGTTTCCTTTTCGACATGGATGGGGTCATCGCTGATACCCGGGAAGGCCACAAGAAGGCGTGGGTTCGGTTTCTTGCTTCCGAGGCGGAGGGGATGGACCTGGAGCAATTCATGGTCGAGAACTTTGGCCTGGGGAACCGCGAGATTTTCTCGAAGCTCCACCCCGACAAGGCTGATGACCCCGGGTTTCTGGATGCATTGGGCGAGGAAAAGGAAAGCCATTTCCTGGATATACTCGCCGCGGGAGAAGTCCAGCCCCTGAGTGGCTATCATGCCTTCACCCATGGTCTTCAAAGCCGTGGCGTGCTGATGGCCGCGGGCTCAAGTGCCCCGCGCAAAAACCTGGTGGGTGTGTTGGAAACCTTCGCCGTGATGGATCGATATAGCGTCGTCGTCAGCGGTTCCGATGTTGCCAGGGCGAAGCCCGACCCGGAAATTTTTATTCGCTGCCGTGAGGGCCTTGGCCTTGAGGGAAGTGAATGCATTGTACTGGAGGACTCGATGTTCGGTATAGAAGCCGGGCGCAAGGCGGGTTGCCACGTCATTGGATTGGCAACGACACATCCCGCCGGGGAAATTCGTGAGTACTGCGATGCGGTTGTTTCGGATTACGCGGAATTGATCCGGTTACTGAACTGGTAATGATGGGACGCTGAAGCGCCCCAGTGGCAGGACACGACCCGTCCCGATGCTGGTGCGATCACCGTGTATGGAGATGGCATGCATCCTCAGTTGATAGTCATACGCGATTGTGATGTCATCCGGGTGTGACAGCAGGAGGGTCAGGAGGTATATACCTGGTTTGAGGCCGAAGGAATTCACCCTGGCCTCCAGCCTGTATTTTCCTGGCGTTGCGGGTTGGACGATCCCTCCGCTGTCGGAATTCGAGGCACGAATGGAGTCCACCGTCCCGAGGGAAAAGAGAAGGCGCAAGCCGGGGACTTCCTCGGTAACCTCGACGTCGATTGATATCGTCACCATTTCCTCGGGGAGAATGAATCCCCCCTCGACCCCATCCCGATTCGTAATCCTCACGGAAGTAATACGGGCCTCGCTGCTTTGATACCTGCCGGAAGGAACGGCATTCTGAGCGCGCATTTTCCCCTCCAACGGGTTGCTGGAAAAGTCGCCCGACATGGTTTTCTGGTGATACTTTGGCAGTAATTCCTCCGCAGGCCCATATTCCACCACCCGGCCCTGCTGGAGCCATAAAACATCGTCCGCCAATGTTTCCACCTGCTCGATCATGTGGGACACGAACAGGATCGTCCTCCCTGATTCCTTCGCGTTGTTGATTCGCTCCTGGCACTTGCTTTGGAAGGCCTGGTCACCAACGGCGAGTATTTCATCCAGTACGAGGATGCGTGTATCCAGGTTGAGGGCGATGGCGAACGCGAGTCGCATGAACATCCCCGAGCTATATTTCTTTACAGGTGTGTGGATGAATCGCTGCAGTTCACTGAACTCGATAATGTCATCAAGCCTGGAAATGATCTCCTCACGCTTCATCCCGAAGATGGAGCACTGGAGGAAGATATTCTCCATGCCGGTAAATTCATCCTGAAAGGCGGCACCAAGTTCCAACAGGGCGGCCACCTGCCCATTGACCTCCAGGTTTCCCGACGTCTGGAAACTGATACCGCTGATCAACTTCAGGAGCGTGCTTTTTCCCGATCCATTGTGCCCCATGATTCCCAGGCTCCTGCCCGCCGGAAGCTCAAAGGACACATCATCGAGGGCCTTGAAGGGAGTATCTCCACGGGTGGAAAACTTCGGACGAACAATCATTTCCTTGAGTGTGTTCGACCGTCGCGTGATCAGGAATTCCTTCGAGATATTTGAAGCCCTGATGGCAATCTCCCCGGTCACGATTCCCTCCTTCGTTCAACGAGGCAGGCCTCCAGATCGATGATCTCCTGGAGGGTCAGCGTTTCCACGCGCCGCTTCGGTTCGATGCCTGCCTTAAGGAGTATTTCCTCCGCCGCTGCCCTTTCCTGAATTTGCCCGGACATGAGCAGCCCGTTGGAGAGGGTTTTTCGCCGGAAACGGAACAGGTTCTCCAGCAGTGTATAGATCCGTTCCCGGTGGGCGATGTCGACGTATAGCGGTTCCGCTTTCCGCTCCAGGACAATGACGGAGCTTTGAACCCGGGGAGGAGGAAGAAAGGCGTCGGGTTCGACATGAAAGGCAATTTCACAGTCCCAGGAAAGGGCGATCTTGTAGGTCAGCGCACCGGAGAGCCTGTTGGCAGGTCCGATGGCGATTCTCTCGGCAACCTCGCGCTGCACCATGAACACCATGCGGGTGAAGGGGAGACTTGTCTTGACGAATCGAAAGAGAATCTCGCTGGTGACCTGGTACGGGAGATTGCCCGCAGCAATAAGCCGCCCGCCGTCCTTCGCTCCCGAAACAAGATCCTCCAGGTCCTTTTCCAGGAAGTCTCCGTATAGAACCTTCAGGCTCGGGTGACCCGCCATGAGGAATGAATGCCACTCGGAGAAGGTGTCATCCAGTTCGACGGATATAACCGAACCCGCCCTGACCGCGAGTTCAATGGAGAGGTTCCCGGTCCCGGCTCCAATCTCCACAATCGTATCGTCAGGCCCCGCCTCACAAAGGAGGGATATATCCCGGCAGATTGATTGGTCGCGAAGGTAGTGCTGACCCTTGCGCTTGTCCAACCACACACCCATGCGGCGAAGGAGTTCCCCCATGTTGGGAAAATCCTGGGGCGCAGGCAATGGTTGGGTGGTTTCATCATTCATTAGGGATATCCATGGCGTGGCGAGCCGGACTAGATTGAGTCCAGTATCTCGCTGCGGTTCTTTCTGAGGAAGGCAATACCCGTTACAAGGGCGAGGAAGGGAAGGAGAGTCATCGTCCAATACGAATCCGGGTTAAACCCCGACTCCGGAGATCCGAAGATATACTGGGTCAGGGAAAAGTACCCCTTCACCGGGTTGAGGTTGATCAGCGATTCCACCGATTCCGGAAGAATGGAAGGCAGGTAGACGATGGGCAATGACCAAAATGTCAGGAGAAGTCCAATCTGGACAATCTGCCCCACATCCCTGACGAGAAGGTTGAGCACCGAGAAGGTCATCGACAACCCCACAGCCACCAACCCAAGAACCGCCATGATCGGAAATACGAAAAGCACCTCGGGGCCAAGGGGAACCCCAACGGCCAGGAAGAAGAGGATTAGCGCCAGGAAGCTGATCGTCGAGACAAGCATCGATGTGATATAGACACTGATGAAGAGCACCTCCTCGGGGAGCGCCATCTTCTTCAGCATGTTGGCATTCTCCACCAACACACCACTCCCCCGCCCCAGGATTTCGTTGAAGAGGAACCACATGACGATTCCAGAGCAGAGGTGCACTGTATAGTCAAGACGTCCCGCACCCTCGCCCATCCGGGCAGCCATCACCTGGGAAAAGACAACCACATAGACAGCCATCATGACGATGGGGTGAATCAGGTTCCAGAAACCACCGATGGTGGATCCGGCATAACGCGACTTGAGTTCGCGACGGACGAGCATCCAGACAACGGGACGCGACTTGAGGACATCCTGAAGCATGACGCGCCCCCTAGCCTTCCATGCGGCGACGCGCCCTGGCCAGACGTCTATTCATTTTCTTGATCGTGTCGATGTCGCGTTGCCCCCCCTGCCGATACTCCATCAACCGCTTGGCGAGCTTTTCCAGCTGGCTTGCCAGGGCGAGGGTGTCGACTGCGTCGGTTGACTCCGGATGTTCCTCCACTGCCTTTGCCACCGACTTGCGCAGGGCATCGACATCGTCGCGAATGGAGGCCTTGATCTCGTCGAAAACCCCATCGAGCATTCGGGAAAACTCATCCAATTCACTGTCGACCGCACCGGATAGTTCCCTCAACCAGAGGTCATCCTTGAAAAGGGCTGTCGGGCGGATTGGTTCGGGTGCCGCAACTGGGAGCTGGGTTGGTGCCGAAGGTGCGGCCTTGGGCGCTGCCCTTCGTTTGTTGGTCGTTGGGGCTGGCTTGGAAGCTGGTGCCGGTTTCGGCGGTGCCGCAGGCTTGCCAGTCGATGCGGATTTTCCCGGTGTGACTCTTCGTGGGGACGCCGCCGCAGTCGTCGTTTTCCGGCGGGTTGTCGACCGGGTGGTGGGCTTTCGAGGGACCATGGTGTGTTCCTCCGGGAAGGTCACATGAATACTTCGGGGTGGAACAGTGCGCGGTACTGCTCGTGGAGATACCGATCAGTCATCCCCGAAATATAGTCACAGACAACCCGGTGAGCCCCCTCGGTTTCAACCTTCTTTTGGAACTTGAAGGGCATCAACCTGGGGTTTTTGAGGTAGGAATTGAACAGTTCCACGATGAACCGCTTCCCACGCTCGGAATTAACGAGGGTCTTGGGATGGAAATAGACGCGTTGCAGGAGAAAATCCTTCAACAGCTGGATTCGTTCCTTGAATTCGGCATCGAAGTCCACCAAACGACCGGGATACTCGCGAACTTCCTCCGTGGAGGCCACGCCCGACTTCTCAAGCATCAAGCCTGTGTGGTCGATCGCGGAATTCACATGGGCATCGTAAAGATATCCAAGAGCACGGAATCGGACGTATTTCTGCCGCGCTGTCACCCCCGCCTCGCTCCGTGCCTTGTCAAAGAGATCATGGAGCCATTCGACCTCCCGGAGATCCTCCTCCTCAATGTAACCCATCTTGAGGGCGTCATCAAGGTCGGCGCAGTTGTAGGCAATCTCGTCGGCCAGATCGACAACTTGGGCTTCCAATGTTGCCATCTTTCCGGGAAGGAATCGCGGATTTGCCGAGGGCTTGTCGTATTGGGTGTCATGCTTGATAATGCCTTCGCGCACTTCAAACGTCAGGTTGAGGCCGGGATAATCGGGGTAGCGCTCCTCCAGAAATTCGATTATGCGAAGGCTCTGCGAGTTATGTTCGAAACCACCATGGTCCTTCATGCACTCGCGCATGGCATCCTCACCCGCATGGCCGAAGGGGGTGTGGCCAAGATCGTGGGCAAGGGCGATGGCCTCCGACAGGTCGGGATTCACACCGAGCGACCGTGCCAGTGTTCTCGCGATCTGGGCCACTTCCATGGTATGGGTCAAACGGGTGCGGTGGTAGTCACTTGCAGTCACGACAAAGACCTGGGTTTTGAACTCCAGTTTGCGAAAGGCCTGGGTGTGAATGACACGATCCCTGTCCCGCTGGAAATCGGTCCGCAGGAGATCAGGAGCGATGGGGTTGTCCCTGCCACGACTCTCAACAGCGCGGCAGGCGTAGGGAGCCATGCGCTTTTCGTCCTGTTCCAGTTCCTGTCGCCTGATGATCATAAAGCCAATCCTTTGGGGTGGTGCAGTTTTAGTCGAGGCAAAGCGTCTGACGCCTGTCCGGGCCGACACTTGCCATTGTGATGCGCGTGTTGAGGAGCTTTTCGATACGCTTGATGTAATCGACAGTCTCCTTCGGGAGGTCCTTGGGGTCCCTTACATCTGAGAGCGGAACCTTCCAACCGGGCATTGATTCATAGACCGGCTTGGCCGTCTTCAGAATCTCCATGTCAAAGGGGAGGAGTTGAGTGGATCCCTCGGAAGTCTCGTAGCTCGTGCAGATGGGAATCTCGTCAAAGATGCTCAGGACATCGAGCTTCGTCAGCGTGATTTCCGTGCAACCGGAGACCTGCAGGGAGCGCCGAACTGCCGGGGCATCAAACCAGCCGCATCGACGGGGGCGACCAGTCGTGGCGCCAAACTCCCCACCTTCCTTCCGAAGATCCTCGCCAACCTGGTCGAGCAACTCCGTGGGAAGGGGCCCGGAACCGACCCGGGTCGTATAAGCCTTCACCACACCCATTATGTTGTCAATGAAGCGGGGGCTGATTCCGAGACCGGTGCAGGCACCGCCGGGTGACGGGTTTGAAGAAGTGACAAAGGGATACGTGCCGAAATCCACGTCCAGAAGGACGCCCTGGGCGCCCTCGCAGAGGATCTGCTTCTTCGCGCGAACGGCATCATTGAGATAAGTCACCGTGTCGGCGATAAAGGGGCGAATCCGTGCGGCACAATCGAGCAACTCATCGAGAAGACTGTCAGCATCGATCGGCTCCTGCCCATAATACTTTTCCAGCATTTCGTTGCAGTAGAAAGCCAACGAGCGGTACTTTTCCGTGAATTTCTTCGAATCCCTAAGATCGCAGACGCGGAGCCCACGGCGGGCCATTTTTTCTCCATACGCCGAGCCAATGCCCTTGCCCGTGGTTCCGATCTTCCCTTCCCCGAGGGACAATTCCCGGGCACGATCCAACATGGCATGCTGGGGAAGAATCAAATGGGCCTGCTCGCTGATCATCAACTTGCCATTGATTCCAAATCCGTGGCCTTCGACCTCATTGATTTCCTCAACAAGCGCCCGGGGATCAATGACAACACCGTTGCCAATGACCGAAGTCACCCGGTCATGAAGAATCCCCGAGGGGAGGATATGGAGAACATACTTATCCCCATGAATGACTACGGTATGTCCGGCATTATTGCCACCCTGATACCGTGCAACCACATCCATCTGGGAGGAGAGAACATCGACAATTTTGCCTTTTCCCTCATCGCCCCATTGACATCCTACCAAAATCGTAACGGCCACGAAAATACCCCCTGCTGATCGAAAGATTCCGCCCAAACCAAGTGGCGGACGTGGTGTGTAACGCCCTCCCCAATGGCGGCACAACCGGATTCCACGCAGTTTCAGTCGCCGGAGACGCCCACATCCCCCACCCTATTTTCCACCCTCCGTGGGGGCATCTGTGGGTCACGGCGTTTTGACCGCCCCCGGAAAGCGAAAAAACGCGCCCCCGCGAGGCGCGTAAGTCTTCTATTATCCGAACCTGACAAGGAGTTAAATGGAGCGGGAAACGGGATTCGAACCCGCGACCCTCAGCTTGGGAAGCTGATGCTCTACCAACTGAGCTATTCCCGCTCGCGGGGGTGATTGAGGGGGATCGAAGGGGGGAAATCAAGGGGAATTGAGGGAGGTTCGGATCTTTGCCGCGGACGGCTTGCGATGTCGGCTTGACGCAGTCTGCACTCCCCCGCCATGTAGCCTCCCCGGTTTTTGGGGAAGTCTGGGCGTGGGTCCAGTGTAGGGCTTTTCACGGCACGATCCCGGACGGTTATTTGCAGGTTGGAGTGTGTTTCAATGTGGACTGTTTTGAATCGTCTCGGGCTTGGCCTGGTCTTGATTGCCCTGGCGGGGTCTGTGTTGTTGTGGGCGGATTGGGATCGGCGCGGGGATCGGCGGCGCGGGGGGGGTGTTGATGCCTCAGGCGAACGCCATTATCGGGTGGCGCTGTTTCAGTTGGCGACACGTCCGATTATGGATGACCTCGCTTTCGGGGGCATCCGGGGTTTGCGAGAATCGGGAATTGTTGACGGACGCAATGCGACGTTTGTTCGCTATAATGCGGAGGGGGATCTGGCCACGGCCACCGCGATCGGACAGGCAATTGTGGAGAAGGATTACGACCTGGTCATTACTTATTCGACGCAGTGCCTCCAGGCGGTGGCGGCGGCGAATCGGGGAGGGCGGGTGAATCATGTTTTCGCCGGGGTGGTGGATCCGTTTGAGACGGGAGTGGGGCTGAATCGCGATGATCTATACGATCACCCCGATCATCTCGTTGGCATTGGAACGATGGTGCCGGTGCGCGAGGCGATTGAGTTGGCGCTGCGGATGAACCCCAATATGGGGTCGCTCGGAATTGTTTGGAATCCAGCGGAGAAGAACAGCGAGTTGTGTACGTATCTGGCCCGTTCGGTGTGTGCGGAGTTGGGAATCACGCTCATGGAGGCCCAGGTGGATAATACTGCCGGGGTTCTGGAAGCGGCCCAGTCGCTTGTCTCGCGGGGTGTGGATGCGCTGTATCTTGGCGGGGACAATACGGTGGACCTTGGGTTCAATTCGCTGAAGCGGGCTGCGGATCAGACGGGCATTCCCGTCTTTACCTACTCCCAGGTGCATGGCGAAATGGGCGCCCTCTTTGGCATGGGAGCCTATTATTTCCAGGTGGGAGTGCGCTCGGGAAAGATGGCTGCGGAGGTGTTGAAGGGGCGTGATATACGCGACATGCCCATTGTTCTGGAGGTCCCTGTCTCCCTTTCACTGAATCTGTCGGCGCTGGATAATCTCCGGGATAATTGGGCCGTGCCGGATGATGTCATTGCAGCGGCGAATATATTGATAGACGAATCTGGTGACAAGATACGCGATGAAACCGAGGGGGCGGAAAGTGTCGAGGATATTGTGGAGGGGCTGCCTGGTGCTTCCATTTCGAATGCGCGGGTGGCGATCGTTTATTACGGGCCCGACCCTTCCACGGAAGCCTCCATTGAGGGGTTTCGGGATGGATTGCGGGAGCTTGGCCTTGTTCAGGGTGAAAATCTGGAGCTGATTATCCGCCACGCCCAGGGGGAGACGAGCACGATTCCCCAGATCATGCAGCAGGTGGACAACATGGATGTCGACCTGGTGGTGCCGATGACGACGCCGTGTCTTGTGGGGGCCCTGGCGAATGTGCGGAATGCGCCCATTGTCTTTACATCAGTGTATGATCCCATCGCAGCAGGCGCGGGGACGAGCTATACAGACCACCGTCCGAATGTCACGGGTGTGGGGTCGCTCCCCCCGATTGAGGAAACAATGGACCTGATCCGGGAACTCGTGCCCACGGCGGAACGGGTGGGGACGTTGTACAACCCCTCCGAGGCTAATTCGGAACGGGCGGCGCGCCGTGCGAAGGCGCATCTTGGGAAGGATGGTTACGAACTTGTGGAGGTGCCGATTGTGACCTCCAGCGATGTTCACCAAGCGGTGGCGAGTCTGGTGTCGCGCGGTGTGGATGCCATCTGGATCACCGGCGACAACACGGCGATCCAGGCGTATTCGGCGATTGTCCGCGGCGCACGGGATGCCAATCTCGCCCTGGTGAACAACGACGTCGAGATGCTGGAGCAGGGCTCCCTTGCCAGTGTGGGTATTGGTTTTTACGAGGCCGGACGCGCTGCCGCACCGATGGCGGTGCGTGTCCTTTCCGGTGAGTCACCCGCCGGAATTCCCATGGAAAATGTGGCGGTGATCAACCTGGGGCTGAACTACGAAACGGCGCGGCTTCTGGGATACCAATTCCCCGAGGAAGTTGTGCGCCGGGCGAATGTCTTTCATGGCCTTGCCGACTCCCTGGAAGGGCCCATTCCCATGTATATCAGTGGCGAGATTTCCGCCGGGGACCGTGATGGTATCGAGGCAGCCCTTGGGGTGATCGGATTAAGGCGGGATCGCGAGTATGTTCTTTCGGAGGGCCGGGATGGCAGGTTCCTCATCCTTCTTGACGAAGAGGTGGCGGACCAGCCGACATACCGGAAGTTTCGCTTCACCGAGGGACCGGGGGAATCCCGTGCGGACCTCATCCAACGTGCCGCCCTCGAGGCCGCACGCATCATCGCATTGGAGGCAAGGTAGGCGCTATGAACCTGTTGATTGGTGCCCTGACAATCGGGCTGATCCTGGCGCTGTTGGCGCTCGGGGTGTATATCACCTTCCGTATATTCGGTTTTCCTGATATTACCGTGGACGGTTCCATTACGTTGGGTGCGGCGGTGTGCGCCATCCTGCTGGTTCGCGGGGTGGATCCACTCACGGCAACACTCGCTGCCGCAGGTGTTGGGGCCATCGCCGGGTTGATCACGGGGATTCTGCACACCGTCTTTCACATCAACGGCCTCCTTTCGGGGATTCTCGTCATGACGGGTCTATACAGCGTGAACCTCCACGTCATGGGGCGGAGCAATATTCCCCTCCTCAATGAGCGCACGCTGGTTACCTGGGCGGATGGCTTGACCCACCGCATTTTCGGCGATGCGACTTTCGTGAATCTTCTCGGTTGGCGCGTCCCTCCCGGTGATCTGGTCTTTCTTGTTGGTGTCCTCCTGTTCATCCTTGCAGTGATGGGCTTGCTCTACTGGTTTTTCCGCACCGATCTTGGCACCGCGATGCGTGCCACGGGCGACAACCCGCAAATGATTCGTGCCCTTGGTACAAATACGGGGTTGATGATCACCATCGGGCTGGCCATTTCGAACGGGCTTGTGGGTCTCGCGGGGGGTGTCCTTGCCCAGTACCAGGGCTTTGCTGATGTACAGATGGGCATCGGCATGGTTGTCTGGGGACTGGCCGCTGTCATCATCGGGGAATCGTTGGTGCGCACGCGACAACTTGCCCTCGCCCTGATCGGGGCAATCATGGGATCCGTGCTTTTCCGGCTCCTGATCGCCATTGCCCTGCGATTCGGCCTCAATCCGAATGACCTGAAGATCACCACGTCGATCTTCGTCTTTGTGGCGTTGGTCCTGCCCATGTATATCCACCGCATGAAGCAGCGGGGAAGGAGGAAGGCTTATGCTGAAGCTTGATCGTGCCTTCAAGGTATTCAATCCGGGGACATTGAACGAGGTCGTTGCCCTTGACCGGGTGAACCTGGAAGTCCCCGACGGCCAGTTTGTCGTCGTCATTGGATCGAATGGTTCGGGGAAGTCCACGATCCAGAACATCGTGGCAGGAACATTTCCCCCTGATGCGGGGAAGGTCATTGTGGATGGGAAGAACATCACGGAATGGCCGGAACATCGCCGCGCCCGCCTTATTGGCCGTGTTTTCCAGAACCCATTCAGCGGCACCGCACCCAACATGACGATTGCGGAAAACCTGAGCCTTGCCCTCAAGCGGGGCCGGCAGCGTTGGCTGGGCTGGGCTCTTCGTCGCGATATACAGGACCGTTTTCGCGAAATGATCAAGGGGCTCAATCTCGGCCTGGAGGATCGTCTACACACCGAGATTGGCGTGCTCTCGGGAGGACAACGCCAGGCATTGACGCTCCTCATGGCGACCTGTCTGGAGCCGCGCCTCCTCCTTCTCGACGAGCACACCGCCGCCCTGGATCCCAAAAGTGCCGAGCAAATCATTGAGATGACCGAAAACATTGTGCGCCGTGACAAGCTCACCACGCTGATGGTGACCCACTCCATGCATCAGGCGGTGACCTTTGGCGACCGTCTCATCATGATGCACCGGGGCCGCATTCGACTCGATGTCAGCGGCGAGGGAAAAAAGTCCCTGACAATCAACGACCTCCTCGACCACTTCGATTCCCTTCGACGCGAGGAGCATCTTTCGGAGCATTCAACGGAACTCGTGAACATCGAGGGGCTGTGATGCCTCCACTCCCCTGCCGCGTCACCCCTTGACGGCACCGACCGACAGCCCGCCGAGGAAGAACCGCTGGAGGAAGAAGAAGAGGATGATCACCGGCAACACGGCGATCACCGATCCTGCCGCGAGAATCTGCGTCCTGTCGACAAAGGCACCCGAAAGACGAGCGATTGTGATGGGGAGGGTGTACTTGTCCTCCGAGTAGAGAATAATCAGCGGCCAGAGGAAATTGCTCCAGCTTTGGATGAAAATAAACAGGGCCAGGGCGGCCACGGCGGGCTTGGTCAGGGGGAACATGATCAGTGCCCAGATCTTGAACTCCCCTGCCCCGTCAATACGTGCCGCCTCCTCCAACTCATTGGGGATGGAGTGGTAATACTGCTTGAGCAGGTAAATCCCGAAGGCACCAACCGCCGCGGGAGCCACCACACCGAGAAGGCTGTCAAACAGGCGCATTTCCAGGGACAGAAGGAAAAGTGGAATCATGTATAGCTGGAAGGGAATCATCAGGGTGCTGAGGATCAGGAGGAAGATAATCTTCGATCCGGGGAACTCCATGCGTGCCAGTGGATAGGCCGCCAGGGAGCAGAACAGCACATTCGACCCAACGGTCATGATCGCCACCAGGATGCTATTATAGAAGCCTTGGGCGATGCCGAAGTCCCTCCAGGTCTCGGTATAATTGCTCAGCGTGGCATTCGCGGGGATCAGCACCAGCTCATAGATGTTCCCCTCACCACGAATGGAGATGGAAAATAGCCAGAGGAACGGCCCGACGAAGATGACCAGAATGGCCAGCATGATAATATAGCGCAGGTAGTGGTGCTTTACGGCCTCCACGAGGCGCTCGCTAAAGGGCAGGTTGTTGTGTTCGGAAAATTCCATGCTCATGGAAGGGGAAAACCTTTCGATCAGGTCAGGACTTGTAGGCTCGTTCCATCACGCGCACCGAGAGGGCGGTGAAGCAAAACAGCATGGCAAAAAGGACAACACCCATGGCGCAGGCATACCCCATGTCAATTCCACCTCCTGGCCGGAAACCCTTCTCGTAGATCTCGAACACCAGGGTCTTGGTATTGAAGCGGCCATCGGTGAGCATGTATATCTCCTCGAAGACCTGAAGGGCGGCAATGGAGGAAAGGATTGCCGTAAGGGAAATGATGGGCCAAATGGAGGGGACGGTCACATTCCAGAAATTTTGCCAGACATTGGCACCGTCTATACGGGCGGCCTCGATGAGATCCTTTG